>JBGSPR010000018.1:0-3548 GCA_041738495.1 Patescibacteria group bacterium | reverse complement strand
CCTGGACGCGCTCGCCGAGCAGACGATTCGTGAAGCGGGCGGGGAGCCAGCCTTCAAAGGGTACCAGGGCTTTCCTGCAACGCTCTGCGTGTCGGTGAACGCTGCAGTTGTCCACGGCATCCCAACGGATACTCCGCTGCAGGAGGGTGACGTCGTGGGCCTGGATTGCGGCGTGACGTTCAAGGGGCTCGTCACCGATGCGGCGCGCACGGTTGGGGTCGGCAAGCTTCACCGGAAATCTCGTCGCCTCATTGAGGTAACGGAGAAGGCATTCTGGATAGCGCACCAGGTCATGCGCGCCGGGGTTCGCACAGGAGACATTGGTCATGCAGTTCAGACGTACGTTGAGGCGCAAGGGTTTGGCGTGGTGCGCGCGCTCGTTGGCCATGGAGTTGGACGTCACGTGCACGAAGACCCCAAGGTGCCGAACTACGGCACGCGGGGGACGGGAACAGTGCTCCCCGAAGGCGCGGTCATTGCCGTGGAGCCTATGGTCACCATTGGTCACTACGACGTGCTAACTGCTGCAGACGGCTGGACCGTGCGCACCGCAGATGAGAGCCTGGCTGCCCACTACGAGCACACGGTAGTCATAACCGCGACGGGCGCAGACGTCGTTACGGCCGTATGAGCATCCTGGCAATTGACTGGGGTGAACGTCGCTTGGGGTTTGCCGTGAGCCCCGATGGCCGGTGGGCATTCCCGTTGCGCACGTACGACGTTCGGTCGTTCCCGCAGGCCATTGCAGTTATCCAGAGCGTCGTTGCCGAGGAGAAGGCAGAGCGCATCATCCTGGGGTTGCCGCTGGGGTTGGCGGGCAAGGACACCCCGCAGACGAGTCGTGTTCGGGAAGTTGCCGCTGACCTCGCGAATGTATGCGCGGTGCCCGTGGAGTTGGTGGATGAGCGCATGACCTCTGCGCGTGCCCAGCGCGACCTCCGTGCCGCCGAGAAGCACGCGGTGCCTGATGACGCGTACGCTGCGGTAGCCATTCTCCAAACATTTTTGGACAAGCGGGCATGATGGCACTCGTTGCCACCCTCGCCTTTGTGCTCGCAGTCGGCCTGACGCCCGTGATCATGGCATGGTCTCGTCGCCACGGCGTGGTGGACTCGCCAGGCACGGCACCCGAGCGAAAAGTGCACCGCACGCCCACGCCGTTGCTCGGTGGTATTGCAGTGTACCTTGCGTTCGTCGTGGTAACGTGGGGTGTGGCGCTGTCTACGGACTGGCTCTTCGGTGGGTTCTTCTTGCCCAAGCACCTCATTGGCATAACCCTAGCCGGCGCTGTGCTCATGGTGGGCGGTTTCCTGGATGATCGTCGGAATTTGCGACCGGGACATCAAATCTGGTTCCCGCTCATCGCCGCACTGGTCGTCGTGGCTTCGGGAATTGGCATCCCGTACATTACCAGTCCTTTCGGCGGTACGTTCGACCTGCACCAGTGGAGCTGGACGCTGCTCACCGTGGACGGTACCCCGTACCAAGTTGTCCTGCTGGCCGACCTCTTCGCCGTGCTCTGGCTTCTCGCCACGACGTACACGACGAAAATTCTCGACGGTCTCGACGGCCTCGTCGCTGGGGTGACCACTATTGGTGGGATCATCATTGCTACGCTCAGCCTCACGAAAGAGGTTACCCAGCCCGAAACCGCGCTGCTTGCTGCCACGCTCGCCGGTGCCGCCGCTGGCTTCCTGGTGTGGAACTGGCACCCTGCGAAAGTCTTCCTCGGCGAGGGTGGTTCGACGTTCACCGGCTTCCTCCTCGGTTGCCTGGCGATCCTGGCTGGCGGGAAAATTGCTACCGCCCTGCTCATCTTGGGTATCCCCGCGCTCGACGTTGCCTGGTCTATTCTTCGTCGGATATTCGGCAAGCAACGCGCGACGAACGCTGACCGTGGTCACCTCCACTTCCGCTTGCTCGATGCTGGACTCACGCACCGGCAAGCTGTCCTCCTGCTCTACACGGTGACGGCGGTGTTCGGCAGCGTCACGCTGGTGACGCGCGGAGAGCAGAAGTTCTACGCCCTCCTTGGCCTCGTTGCCGTCATGGCTATGCTCGCTGCGGCGGTGGTCATAGCATACCGTAAGCGCGCAGCGGTCAAAGAGAAGAGCACGCTCGGCTGAGCGTGCTCTGGAGAATGTGCGGTTAGTGGATGGGCAGGATGAGTGCCTCGAGGTCTTCGCCTTCGACGATGAGCGTAGCAACCACCTGGTCCGGTGCGATGTTGTTCTTTGCGCAGTACGCGGCGACAGTGTCGCCCGACTTGACCAGTCGTGTGATACGCTCGCTGGGTATTCCCACCCGTTCGAGCACCTGGATTTCCGGCTGAATAGCCTTGTTCGGTTTCATTCCCCGCCCGACTACGAATCGGGCAGCGAAGAAGGTGTGCACCTTCTGCTCCGGAACGCCGAGCGCCCGAAGTTTTTCCATGAGCTCGGCAACTTCTGCCGTATCGTAGTCATTGTGCGAGATGACTCTCGCGAGGTTCTGGACTACGCGAATGACCTCCTGGCAGGTTGGGGAGAGGTCATCATTCGTGCAGCCGCAGAGTGCCTGCTGCGCGAGGTTCGAAGCGAATGGGAAGGGTACGTTTTTCACGAGCATCCTTTCTTGTGTGTGAGGTTTGGTATCCCTCGCGGGGAGCGTCATGCTCCTGCGAATCTTTGCTTTTCCTAGAATGGTCTATACTAGCAGAGGTGCCTCACCCCGTCAATACTCCCCATGACCAGCAGCCGTGTTGTCTTCCTCACCGTGTGCCTCCTCCTCATTGGCTTTGCGTGGTCGGTGGGCGGGCATGAAATTCGTGACTACCTGCCCTACTACGCGCAGCGGGTTGTTGGGCGAACGGTAACCGTGACCATCCAAGGACAGGAGGTGTACGCAGAAGTTGCGCAGTCTGATGCAGCGAAGGCGAAAGGCCTCTCCGGTCGCAAGCAGCTCCCGCGTGACCACGGCATGTACTTCCCCTTCGTGCAGGCGCAGGTCTACGAATTCTGGATGCCGGATATGTTCGTGCCTCTCGATATCGTGTGGGTGGACGCAGGGGTAATCGTCGATATCTCCCGCAACGTCCCTGTGCCTCGCACAGGGCAGGAGCCTGCTCGCGTGACGCCCGCCGTTCCCGCCAGTGCTGTCCTCGAGGTACGCGCAGGGGTTGCCGATGGTTGGCTGGTTGGCGACCGGGTGGATGTCCGGGATGATGGGTGGCTTTTCCGGTAGCATGGCTTGACCGACGGCGCGCTGCCTGCTACCCTCACTCCACGTCATTTTACGCATTTTTCCTATGCCGCAGCACGCTGTCATTACCACCGGAGGGAAGCAGTACTTCGTTACAGAAGGACAGACGCTCCTCGTGGAGAAGCTGCCCAGTGAACCCAAGGCAGTAATTACTTTCGACAACGTTCTGCTGCTCACGGACGGGAAGCAGGTGAAGCTCGGCTTGCCAACGGTCGCCGGAGCACGGGTGACGTGTGAAGTTGTAGCCCAGGTACAAGGGAAGAAGATCTACGTCGAAACGTACCGCGCGAAGACCCGCAAGCACCGAA
>JBGSPR010000034.1:0-25825 GCA_041738495.1 Patescibacteria group bacterium | reverse complement strand
CCACGCCGAGCACGAATGCATGTATACTATCCATATATGGAAAATGCTAGCTTGGTGATTGTACCAATTCTCACTGCGGTTGGCACGCAGGTGCTGAAGCTGGGGGTTGACCACATAAAGGGGAACCTCGACCTACGCCACATGTGGGATAGCTACGGAGGCATGCCGAGCTCGCACGGCGCGTTCGTCGCTTGCCTCACGACAATGGTTGGGTTTGCCGCAGGCTGGTCGTCCGCAGCCTTCGCCATCGCCCTCGTCTTCTCGGCCATCACCATCCGGGATGCCATTGGTTTCCGCCACGAGATTGGAATCCACGGAAAAATTCTCAACCGCCTGGTGAAGGAGCACCCATCAGCAGCAGCGAAGACCTACCCGGTCCTGTCTGAGCGCTGGGGCCACACCCCGGCTGAAATTAGCGTGGGAAGTGCGATTGGCGTGCTGGTCGGCGTCCTCGCGCAGGTGTTCTAGCGCTGGCACCTCGAGCAGAAGTGCGTCCCCCGCCCGCCCAGAACCGTGCGCTGAATTGGCGTGCCACAGCGCGGGCACGGTTTTCCCGTACGACCGTACACCTTGTGGTACCGTCCGTAGGTACCAGGCGTACCGTTGGGACGAATGAAATCCCCCACCGAAGAGCCGTGCGTGCGAATGGCTCGCCGAAGTACTGCCTGCAGGCTACGGAACAGCACGCGCCACTCACCATCGACGAGCGTGGACGTCTTTCGCGTTGGTAAGAGGCGCGCAGCGAAAAGCAGTTCATCGGCGTAGATATTTCCCACGCCTGCCAGGATGCACTGCTCCGTGAGCGCCTGCTTGAGGGGGAGGGTGGGTCGGCGGGTGAGCGCGACTTTCAACTTTTGCCAGGTGAACGATCGGTGCAGGGGTTCAGGACCGTACGATGCCAGGTCTGCCACGCGGTCTAGGTGCTTCCCCTGAACGAGTCGCCACGTCCCGAAGCGACGCAGGTCGTTGTAGTACACGCGCGTGCCATCGGTGAAGTGCACGATGATGTGCGTGTGCTTGGACGGGAGCGACTCCAGCGGTGCGGTAGGCGTGTTCAGGAGACGCACGAGTAGCGTCTTCTGGGCGCGACGCTGGATAATCATTTGACCCGCCATCTTCAAGTGCACGAGCAAGAACCAGTCATGGTCGAGCGCCCAAAGAATGAGCTTCGCTCGCCGCCGCACGCCCAACACGATGTGCCCTGCAAGCGAGCGCGCGAAACGACGCGCGTCCTGGTGCGTGTGGACACGTCGGGGACTCAGCGTCGCTGGTCCAATGCTCACCAGCTTTGGCTGGCGCACGTCAACGCGTGCAATTCGCTTGCCGCGCAGCTGCTGCAAACCCCGGACAACCGTTTCAACTTCGGGCAGTTCGGGCATGCGCTACGCGAAGAACTGCTTGAACACGTTACGGAAGACGTCGGAGCTCGTCGCAACGCCAACGAGCTTGTCCGCTTCCATAACCACGAGGCGGTGCACGCGGTGCGCGAGCATCATCGCACCGGCTTGCATGACCGGGGTGTCAGCGGGCGCAGCAACAACGTCCCGCGTCATGATGTCCCGTACGCGCTTCTGCGCGACGGACTGCGCGTTCTGCTCCAGCGCGCGCTCTTCCATCCAGAGTTCGGGGCTATCGTAGTACTCAGCAACGCTCGGGTACAAGGCGCGGAACATATCCTTCTCCGAAATCACGCCAACGACCCGACGGTGGTCAACGACAGGTGCACCGGTAATGCCGTGCGCGAGGAACGTACGCATAGCCGACTCGACAGTGTCGTCCGGGTGCAGTGAGATGACTGCGTGAGACATGACATCCCGAAGGCGCATAGGTGTGCGGGTTACGGGACGAAGGGAACGAACGAGCGAGCGAAGTCGATGAACTCTCGGCTGTTAATGGGGCTATGGCTGATGACTGTAATGTAGGTCTCTCCCTGCTGCCACTCCATGATGCTCCGACCGCGAGACTCTCGGTACCGAGCATCGTACCCATTGATGACGAGGCGAGCGTACGTGGTGAGCTCGTCAAAGACCTCGCCAGCAATGCCCGGTGATTCAATGACCTCGAGGCCCTTGAGGAAGTCAATGACCGGCGGAGGCGGGTAGTTCTCGTCACCGTAGTACACGTGGAACTCTCCATTGATGACGAAGAACTTGGGCTCGTAGAAACTGTACCGGGATGGAAGGTTCGTGGGCTCGAACAGCGGGAAGGACAGCGCTTGCTGCGCTTGCACCAAGGTCACCACCGCCGTTCGCTCTTTCACGCTGTTCTGGACAGCGACGAACGTAGCTGCTGCAGTGGAGAGCATGCCAATGATGAGGAGAGCAATGAGGTAGCGCTCCCGATGACGTCGGAGCGCGCCCACCAACTCAAACGCGCAACCGATGAACAACCCGCTCAGCGTACCAATGATGATCCAGAAAATCCCAAAGTTAAACCAGTTCACGCCTGTTGCAATGTTCACAATGAGTACGGCAATGCTCAGCCAGAATCCAAAGCTCAACCACCACGCGATGCGGCCGTAGCCGTAGTACCCCGTTGCGCCAGCGAGGAGTGCAACGATGAGGAGCGTCGGCGATCCAAAGTTGGCCAAGTCTTTGACGTTCTCCAAGAAGCTGGACGTGGTCTCGCCAAACGTAATCGTGAGCACCGGAACGAGCATGAACGTGAGGACGGCGAGGAGCCCGAATACCGCCAGCACCCCAAGCCAGCCGCGGCGGTAGACCGATACGGGTGCGTCGAGTGGCTCTGGCTCGCGCGTGGCCAGGTCATGGGCGAAATTACCAACGCGCGCAGCACTGCTCTTCTTCGGCTGGAGGAGGGGGTGGGCAATCATACGTCGCCCTCAGTATAGCCCAAAACAGCGCCGCGAGGCAGCACCCACCTCACTCACGCGCCAAAATTTCTCTTCCGTTTCTGGTACTCGGCTACCGCGGCGTCCACGTCACTCGGCTGCAGGTCGGGCCAGTTCTTCTGCAAGAAGTAGAGCTCGGCGTAGTGTGCGTGCCAGAGCAAGAAGCCCGACGTTCGCTGCTCACCAGACGTGCGCACGACCAAGTCAACCGGCGGAAACTCTGGGTCGTACATTGCTCGCTGCAACCTTTCTTCCGATGCCGTTTTCTCTCCCCGAGCGAGGAGGACGTTCACGGCATCGACAATCTCAGCTCGTCCACCGTAGTTGAGGGCGAGGCGCAAGGTTATCGCAGTATTCTTTGCAGTCAGCTCCATCAGCTCCCGAAGTTTCTGCTGCAGGGACGCTGGAAAATCCTGTAGTCGACCGACGGCGAGGAACCGCACGTTCTTCTCGTGCAACTCGTGCACGCGTTCGGCCAGGTAGTACTGGAAGAGGCGCATGAGCAAGTCGACTTCTATTTTCGGGCGGTGCCAATTCTCCGTAGAAAATGCGTACACGGTCACATTCGCAATACCCAGGTCTATGGCACGCTCAACAACCGCCTTGAGCACGTCGGCCCCGCGATTGTACGCGACTTCGTAGGTAACGCCATTTTCCCTGGCCCATCGCCGGTTCCCATCCATGATGAAACCAACGTGAGCTGGAGCCGCAAGGTCGTCTGCTGGCATGCGACAAAGAGTAGCAGCGCTGCGCAGGAGGGTCAAGGGCGCCCTGGAGACACCTGCACGACGCGCTCTTTCACCGGGGCGCTCCTCTCCCTGGGTCGGGGTAGCCGGACTTGAACCGGCGGCCTCGTCGTCCCGAACGACGCGCGCTACCAACTGCGCTATACCCCGGCCTGGGGAGAGGAGAACCGCACACGCTTGACTCTACCCAATGCCCTGCAGTCGTGCAAGGCGATCAGCTGAGCGGTGTGCCACGCGCAGGTGGCTGCGTCGGCGCAGCTCGCTTCGGCAGACGAACGAACCGCGCGGCAAGTGCGGTAGAAATGGGAACGGCCAGCACCAAGGCAGAACTGCCAACGAGCGTGCGAATGACTTCTTCCGCTATGAACTCACCGTTGAGCACAACCCAAAGCGGAACCTGCGCGTTCACGGTGAAGAGGAGGAGCAGGGGGAACGATGTTCCAGCATACGCGAGAACTAACGTATTCACGAGCGAAGCTATGTGCTCCCGGCCAACCCGCAAGCCCCGGCGGATGAGCTCACGAGGCGGCAACGTTGGATCTGCCGCATGAATTTCTGCAACCGCCGCGGTCTGCGCTGTAGTGATGTCATCCAGTACACCCAGGGCACCAATGATAATGCCGCCCAACAGCAAGCCTTTCAAATTGAGCGACTCCAAAGGCCCGAACTGCAAGTAGAATGCATCTTCCGACCCAACCCCCGAGAGTCGCGAGACGGTGACGAAGAGCCACGCCAATCCAATGGCAAGACCCAAGGTCATGAGCGTGCTCGCGAGCGCAACGGTCGCGTTTCGATTGAACCCGTGCGCCAGGTACAGCGAAATAATAGCAATCATCACCGCTCCAATCACGCTCATACCCAAAGGGCTGCTCCCGTGGAGTATGCGCGGGATGATGAACGTGGCGAGGATGATGATGCTCACCACCATGCCGAGAATTGCAGTGAACCCTCGCCAGCGACCGAAGAGTACAGCAATGCCCAAAAAGAATACGCCGATGTACGCCAGTGCAGGTAAGCGGTACGAGTCAGCAATGTAGTACTCCACTTCACCATCGACGTCGGTGTTCTTCAGGAGCACTACCTGCTGCCCAGCGCGCACCTTCTGGTACTCGCGAATAGTGAGCTCGCCACCGTGGTCAATTTCAATTTCCGTGCCTGCTTCTGGCCCATGCGTAATGCGCAGCTTCACTCGCTGGTACGACTGTGCTACGCCACCAACGTCGGTCTCACCTTCTTCGAGTACCTCAACAACTTCTGCGCGGACAAAAGTATCTACGGTTGCTGCATCCAACGACGGATCGGCAATCTCTGCATCGAGCTGCTGGAGCTCTTCATCCGTAAGGTCGGTGTACTCATCGACGGTAAACTCCTCCGATTCCACAACGACGTCATCAACAGTAACGTCAGGCTCACCCTGCGCGCGTGCGGCAGGGATCATCAGCACGAAACAGAAAATGACGGCTACAAGTGCCCAACGGGGATGGAACATGCCTGGAGCGTACCGTAGTGCCCGGTAAAAATCAAATTCCCCATCCCATTGGAGCTTCAATGGGTCACGCTACGCGGCGCTTCACCACGAGGCTTAGTGCAAAGAGGAGAATCGCCGTGAGAACAATTGTGCCACCCGTCGCGATATCCAAGTGGTACGAAAGAAAAATTCCAGCAATCACTGCGAGCACGGAGGTACCAACGGCTATGACAATGGTCTGGCGGAAACTCCTCGAGATTTGCATTGCGGTGAGTACCGGGATGACCATCAACGCGCCAATGAGCAGCGCACCGACAACGCGCATGGAGAGCGCTATGGTGACAGCAGACATCGCAACAAGCGCGAAGTTAAGTCCTGAAACATTCACTCCGCGAACCCTGGCAACTTCTTCATCAAAACCAATGAAAAAGAGTTTATGATACAAAATGAGAATAGCCATGAACACCACGGTACCGAGGACGCAAATTACAGCTAAATCGGATTTCGCAACTGTGGTGATGCTACCGAAAAGATAGCTGAAGAGGTCGACGTTGAAGCCGTCAGCCATGCTTATGAGCACGACTGCGAGCGCGAGACTCCCGGAAAGAAAGACTGCGAGCACTGATTCGGCAAAGAATTTTCCGCTCTTCCGCAGGAACTCGATACCGAGCGAGGCGATGAGTGTGAAGAGTACGGAAACGAGTACGGGCTGCTTCTGGAGGAGGAGTCCGATTGCCACACCCGCCAGCGCCACGTGCGCCAGTGTGTCTGCCATGAGTGAGTAGCGACGCACGACGAGGAACGTGCCAATCATTGGGGCGATCACTGCAATCACCGCGCCAGCGATGAACGCGCGAACGATGAACCCGTACTGGAAGAGGTCGAACATACTAGTGGCCGTGGAGAACAACTTTGAGGTCTTTCCCGTACAACTCCTGGAAATTCTTCCGGGTGAGGACGGATTTGGGGTTGCCGTGGCTGATGAGTGTCTTGTTCAAGCAGAGCAGCGTTTCTACTTCATGCGCGATAACCTCAACATCATGGGAAACGATGACAATAGTCATGTGCAGCGTACGATGCATGTGCCGCAAGAACTGGTAAAATCGCTCCTGTGAACCAACGTCGATACCTACCGAGGGCTCATCGAGTATGAGGAGCTTGGATTCCCCTGCGAGCGCTCGAGCAATGAACACGCGCTGGCGCTGCCCGCCGGAGAGCTCACTCATGAGCTTCTTCCGAAGTGCTGTGATGTCCGTTACGGCAAGTGCTTCGTTCACCGCTTGCATGTCACTCTTCTGGAAGTGCCCAAAGGCGAGTTGCTGTGTCGTACGACCGCTGCGAACGACCTCTTCCACAGTCACGGGAAACTTGAGGTCCATTTGCGAGAGACGTTGCGGAACGTACCCGATGGCGTGACGATCCGAGAAGCTCCGCACGTGCTCGCCGAAGAGCCGCACAGTCCCGTGCTGCGGTTCGAGGAGCCCGGTAATAATTTTCACCAACGTTGTTTTCCCGCTCCCGTTTGGCCCAATGATACCAGCGTACTCGCCAAATGCGAGAGAAAACGTGACGTCATCCAAAACTTTTTCCGCCCCATAGGAGAAACTCACGTGCTCAACATCGATGCATTTTTTCACTCTTGGCATTGGAGGGCGTTTTGCAAGTTCACTAGGTTAGATCGCATGACGGAAATGTAATTCTCTCCTTGCGCCTGACGTGCCTCGCTAATCCCGGCTGCTGGTTCGAGGGCGAGCGTTTTGATTCCGGTTTCCGCCGCAAGGGTTTCCGCAAGCTTTGGGCTCACTAAGCTCTCGAAGAAGATATGCGTTACTCCCTTTTCCCGAACAACTTCGGTGATTTCTGCAAGTTCACGGGCAGACGGCTCGCTCGTTGGCGAGAGGCCAGCGATGGCTACCGAATCTAGGTTGTACCGCTCAGCAAAGTACGAGAACGCATTGTGCGATACCACAATGGTACTACGCTCGCAGTTCGCGAGTCCAGCGGCAATATCCTGGTTGAGCTGCTCAAGTTTTGCTACGTACGTATCTGCATTCGCAGCAAATACCTCTGCGTGTTCGGGGTACATCACAACGAGTTCTTCTTGAATAGCTCTCACCATCACCTGCGCGTTTACCGGATCCAACCAAATGTGCGGGTCTTTCGCACCATGCTCGTGCTCAGCCTCTTCTTCATGCTCTGTGCCTTCCTCGTTCTCGTGACCAGCCTCGTCATCGTGATCATGGTCACCCGTTGCGTCACGTAACGATACAAATGTAGATAGATTAAGTGTTCGTTTCCCTTGCTGCTTCAATTCAGGTGCAAGGTCGTCTCCCCACGGGTCCAGGCCGGCGCCGTTGTACACGAAGAGGTCTGCTGACTCTATGGTGACAACGTCCTGCGCGCTCGGCTCGAAGTCGTGCGGGCTCACGCTATTCCCTGCAATGTTCTCTACGGTAATAGCGTCACCTCCAACAGCGCGCGTGAATTCATACACTGGGTAAAAACTCGCGATGACCTTGGGAGTTGCGCTGCTTTCCTGCTCGGGTCTGCTAACCACGTACCAGAGTGCGAGTGCCACGATAAAGAAAATCGAGACGAGAGTGAAGAATACACGTTTCTGCATACACGTTGAAGTGAAGAGTGGAATTACTAGTGAGATTCTTGTCTCCTCGCGCATGTGTGGCACGTGCCGAAGAATTCTAAGACGTGGGTGACTTTGGTAAATCCTCGCGCTCGTGCTATCTTCGCTTCCTCCTTCGCGAGGTGGTTGGACATGTGCACTTCTTCGACGCGTTTGCATGAGCGGCACACCACGTGGTGGTGGTGCTGGAGCTGTCGCTCGTACCGGGTAACGCCATCAGCAAAATTCGTGACTGTCGCCCAGCCAGCAGAAACGAGCGCGGCGAGCTGGCGGTAGATGGTAGTCTTGTGCACGCGCAGTCCTTGGCGGACGAGCGCTTGCCGAATCTCAACCTCAGTCACCGGCCCGTGGTACTGCGTGAGCTGCTCCTGAATGGCTTTCTTGGCGAGCGTTTCACGGTGCGCCTGCATCATGGTGGAATACTAATGCAACTCGGTTGCATTAGTCAAGTCCGCCCCCTTGACCCCCTGCTCCACGGGGCGTAGTCTAGGATATCCCTAAAACCCAAACCCACAACGTACCGACCATGGAGGGCCTCTATGCCACGTTGGTTGCAACGACTGCGTGACAGGGCGACGAAACGGCACGATGCCGCCACTGAACTACTTGAGAATGTGACCGTGCACAGAGATGGCACGATCATTCCAGAGCCACGGGGGTGCAACAATGCACCTCTCACACCCAGCGAGCCATCGCGATTCGACGACCCGTACAGTTTGTACCAATACGAAGCTGCGTTTCGCCAGATGCGCGACGGTGCGCTGGAACCCACCATCAAACCGCCACAGCAGGAGGAAGCGTGAAAGGGAAAAACCCAAAAGTCATTGCTGTTCGCCATCAAAACCACCTCATTCGCAAAGAGCTCGCTGAACCCCACGAGCTCCCCCCGCCTCCCAGGCACGGTCATGTTGGCCCCCGAAAAAAACCTTTCGTGGACCCACACCACCGGTCCTGAACGCTCTGTATGCCGCTCGCGCACTTCGTGCGAGCGGCATTTCTTAATCTATTCCGAGCTGCGCTTTCGCTTCCTCACTCATCCGGCTCCTATCCCACGGCGGGTCGAAGGTAATTTCCACTCGAGCATCACGGACGCCTGGCAGGCCGCGAATTTTGCTCGCGGTGGTATCGACGAAGTAGTCGAGCAGCGGGCATCCAGGCGTGGTGAGCGTCATGAGCACGTGAACCTCGTGGTTTTCGCTCACCGTCACCTTGTAGATGAGTCCGAGGTCAACAATGTTCACGCCTAGCTCGGGATCGTCACACGTCTTGAGAACCTCCATGACGCTCTGTTCGGTAACCATAGGCGAAGTGTACGGAAAGTGTAACCGACTTACAAGCGGTACTTGCCGCGAACGTAGCGAACGAGCCCGTCTGATTGTAGACCCTTAAGAATACTTCGAAAAGCGTCGGCCGAGAGCTCGCCGCTCGAGACGCGCGCGCGAAGTGTGCGAAACGTTTTCGCGCCACTCCGAAGCTGGGCAACCATGCGCCCGCGCAGGTACCGGGTACTCCCCACGAACGGTTGCGCACGTGCGTGCGGGGGTGTTCCGTCGAGCACCTTTGGGTACGCACGGCAGGTACGCTGCAGCGGACACGTGACACACTTTGGCTTACGGGCAGTGCACACCAGAGCACCAAAATCCATGAGTGCGGAGTTCCACGCAATGCTCGCGCGCGGTGGGACGAGTGACCCAGCGATTTCCCATAGCTCCTTCTCCGGAAGAGCACGCGGTCCGGTGACGCCTCGCACGTACCGACCGAGGACGCGCCGCACGTTCACGTCGACGAGCGCCACGGGCGCGCCAAATGCAAAGCACGCAACTGCAGCCGCAGTGTACGGGCCGACACCAGGGAGTGCACGTAGCGCTTCGGGAGTGCGAGGGAGCACGCCTCCGTGCAGTCGAGCCACGCGTTTTGCGAGCTGATGGAGGTTGCGCGCGCGTCGGTTGTACCCGAGTCCAGCCCACGCGCGAATCACCGTTGCCTGTCGCGCTCGGGCGAGCGCCGCGAGCGAAGGGAACTGCTTGAGGAAAGCACGGTACGCAGGAATCACGCGGTCAACTTGCGTCTGCTGCAGCATAACCTCGGACACTAAAATTTCGTACGCGCTCCGTGCGTGACGCCAGGGTAGATCGCGCTTCCTGGCTGCGAACCAGCGAAGCAACTGCTGCTGCAGGACACGCGTCTCCCGCATACTACTGCACGCGCATCTTCGAGTGCTGGTGAATAGCATGCTTCTCCACAATCCCCTGCCCAACACCTTTCTCCTCTGCCTCTCGAATGAGATCAGGTGGCATGGCGAACCACACATCTTCAATGAGCGCCTCGAGGTCTTTGGGTGTACCCCCGCCCAGCTCTTGGAGTTTTTCCACAACGCGGTAGAAAATGTCTTCGGGTGTCGAAGCACCAGAGGTCACGCCAACCACTGTCGCGCCACGCACCCACGCGTCCTGTACTTCACTCGGATCGTTCACCATGTACGCTTTCGCACCCACTGCCTCTGCAACTTCGCGAAGGCGATTTGCATTCGAACTTTCTGGAGAACCAACGACGAGTACCACGCCAGCGCGCTTTGCGAGTTCGCGCACCGCCGCTTGTCGATTCGTCGTGGCGTAGCAGATGTCGCCCTTCGGTGGCGTGGTGAGGTTGGGGAACCGCTCTCTGAGTACCCGCATGATCCCTGCCACATCATCAATGCTCAATGTGGTTTGCGAGAGCGCCACGACGCGCTGCGGGTTGCTCACCTGCACGCGCCGTGCTTCTTCGAGGTTATCGACGAGCGTCGTCACCGCGGGCGCCTCCCCCATCGTCCCAACCATTTCCACGTGCCCACGATGCCCTACGAGGAGGATGTCGTATCCTTGACGTGCGAAACGTTGCGCTTCGAGGTGGACGCGCGTGACGAGTGGGCACGTTGCATCAATGACGCGGAGCTTCCGCTGCACTGCTTCTTGACGCAAGCTCGGCGGAACACCATGCGCGCTGAAGACGAGAACGCTCCCTTCCGGGACCTCCGCAAGATCCTCAACGAATACCGCACCCTTCGCAACGAGCCGCTCAACGACGTGCGTGTTGTGCACAATCTGGTGCTTCATGTAGACGGGCGCTCCGTAGAGTTCCAGCGCCAGCTCGACAATGTCTACCGCGCGATCAACGCCTGCGCAGAATCCTCGCGGTTTGGCAAGGATGATATCCATACTCCACACCCTAGCATACCCACCGTACACCCAGCGAATCATGCGAGTTTACGGCGCGCGGAAGCTACGGTACACTAGCTCTACCTATGAGCTCGAACACCCTGTACCGCAAGTACCGGCCGCAGCAATTTGCAGACCTCCTCGGCCAACCCCACGTAGCGAACACGCTTCGGAACGAAATTACCCAGAAGCAGGTGAGCCACGCGTACCTCTTCTCTGGACCGCGCGGCGTTGGGAAAACCACAACCGCCCGACTCCTCGCGAAAGCGGTGAACTGCCACCAGCCCAAAGCCGGTGAGCCAGATACCACGTGCAGCGCGTGCGTGGCGATTCGAGAGGGCAAGACCCTGGACGTTGTTGAAATTGATGCAGCATCGTACACGGGCGTAGATAACATTCGTGAGGTTATCGAGCAGAGCCGGTTTGCCCCCAGCCAACTGCGCATGAAGGTGTTCATCATCGACGAAGTGCACATGCTCTCCGCTGCTGCGTTCAACGCACTCCTCAAGACTCTGGAAGAGCCCCCCGCCCACGCACTCTTCATCCTCGCAACGACGGAGCTCCACCGCGTACCAGATACCATTACCTCGCGCTGCCAGCGCTTCAACTTCCATCGCTTTTCGGACGCGAACGTGGCCACGCGCGTGCGCTGGATTGCACAGGCAGAGAAGCGCAGTGTCGACGATGACGTCGTGGATGCCATCGTGCGAGCAGCAGACGGCAGCAGTCGGGATGCGGAGAGCATACTCGGGCAACTCTTCTCGCTCACGAGCGATCGCATCACCCGCGAGCAAGCAGACCTCGTCCTCCCTCGATCAAACGAAGCTGCCGTCGCACAGCTCGTCCAGGCAATCCTCCAGCAAGACCAAGCACGCGCCCTCGGTGTCGTGCAGGAACAGCTCGAGCTCGGCACAGACCTCGAGGCATTCCGCACCGACATCCTGCACATGCTCCGTACCTGCATGCTGGCTCGCGTGCTCCCACTAAATCAACAGCCCACTGTGCCCAGCAGCATCGGTGAATCCTACCGCACCCTACCCGTTGCGTACCTCACGCAAGCACTCGAAGCTTTCCTCTCCGCGAGCTCGTACGTTACGGTGAGTCCACTCCCCCAGCTCCCCTTAGAACTCGCCATCATGCAGGCGACACCTGCAGACACCCCGTCTCCGGCGACGACACCAGCGCAGCCAGCGCCACGTGCGCCGAAGGCGAGCACGCCCACAGCACCATCGAGTTCCAGCAGCGCACCATGGAGCAACGTTGTGAAGATGGTCGCCTCCGCTGAGCCATCTCTGAGCGTCCCCCTGCAAATGGTTCGCTGCACGCAGGATGACGGCACGCACCTCACCATCACCAGCCCCTACGCACTCCACCTGGAACGCCTCCAGTCGCCCAAAGCCCGAACCGCGCTAGTCAAAGCTGTTACCGAAATCTTCGGCGCAGGTGTGGAACTCCAATTCACCCACGATGCAAGCCTCGTGCTTGACGTTCCGACCTCCGTACCGCACAATACCGCCACGAACGATTCACCCGCACCAGCAGCCCAGCACCCAGACCAATTGTGGAAGCAAATCGTAAGCGCAATGAAGTAAGCTTTTCCGAGATCGTCTAATGGTAGGACATCGCCCTCTGGAGGCGAGTATCTTGGTTCGAGTCCAAGTCTCGGAGCCAATCCAAAATGTCTCTACACCTGTAGGGACATTTTGGATTTTTAGGTATTGATACTTGGACTCGAAGGGTGGAAGTGAGCAAGGACCCCGAGCTTGTCGAGGGGGACGCCGCGAACGCCGGTGAATGCGACCATGGGAGCATCCACCGCCACCCGGGAAACGAGTCCCGGCCTGACCCGCTGTTGCGGGGTACGGCGGGCAGGCAAGTCTCGGAGCCAAATGAGAAGGCCTCTGCGTAGCAGGGGTTTTCTCATTTCCTCTCAATGAGACTGGGACTCCAAGGGTGCAACCCATCGAGAGTACGCCAGCTCACAACGCCTACGGGCGGTTCTGTCCTGTTTTCCTACGCAGGGTTTGCACGTACGTTTCGAACGCTCGGAGCGACGCGCAGTACGTTACCCCACGTTCGGCACGCAACGTCTGCTGCCAGCCACCGCCACCGATGGTGAGCGCCACGTGATTGCGCTTGGTGAACAGCACGAGCCGCTTCAACCAACGTGCTGCACTTCGGTGCGTGTACGTGCTCGTCACGCCGAGGAGGGTGGCTTTCGTTGAGGTCACCGCGCGCTCCATCTCGGCAAGGGGAACGTTGATGCCGAGGATAGCAGTGCGCCAGCCTGTCACCTTGCAAACGAGGTCGAGCATTTGCAAAGGAATTTCGTGGTGCTCCGCGGGCGCGCACGCCAGAACGGCCAGCGGGCTTCGCAACGTGCGTGTTTCTGGAATGTACTGGTCGAGGCGCAAGAGCTGCCGACGGACAATGAAACTCATGCGGTGCTCCTCAAAGACGGTGATCATTCCTGCGGCCCACGCATCGCCAATGTGCCGGAGCGATGGAACAATGACTTCGTCGAGAAGCACCACCACGGGTACGCGCGCGACGAATAGCTTCTGGATGAAATCTTCAGCGTTCTGCACTTCGCCTCGCTCGAGGTAGCGGTAGTACCGTTGCCACGTGGTTACGGAAACAACGGGCTGACGCTGCAAACGTTGCAGGACGTACGACGACGACGCGAGCTTCGGGTACGCACGAAGGAACGCATCGAGTTGGCTCTGGCGAACACGCCTGTGCCCACCGGCGGTAACATCTGAGCCGAGCATACCGCGGTCGACCCAACGCTTAATAGTCGAGACGTTCACGCCGTACATGCGGGCAAGCTGGGGAGGGGTGAAATGCACGTTTTGCATGAATGCAGATTACCGCGTACGCTCCCTGTGCGCAAGGGCCCAACACCGCTCCTTCCCTCTCCCCTAACCCCAATGCTATGCAGAACATCATTGCAACAGCGAAAGCAGCCGGTAGCTTCAGCACGCTCCTCGCAGCAGTAGACGCAGCCGGACTCACACAGACCCTGGCTGGTCCAGGACCGTTCACGCTCTTCGCACCCTCCGACGAGGCGTTCGCGAAGTTGCCCGCTGGAACGGTAGAAGGTCTGCTCGCCGACAAAGCAAAGCTCACCGCCGTGCTCACCTACCACGTGGCGCACGGTGAGGTACGAGCGGAGGACGTGCGGGCAATGGCCAGTATACCAACGCTGCAAGGTGGGAACCTCAACGTGGACATCACCGATGGCGTGATGATTGGCTCGGCGAAAGTAATGAAAGCTGACATCGCCTGCACCAACGGTATTATCCACGCCATTGATAGTGTTCTCATCCCAAACGCCTAATGCCTACGGGCACGCAACGAAAGGAGGTGTACGTACTATGCAAAGAATGAATGGAATCGACTGGCTCATGCTCATCCTGCTCGTGGTCGGTGGTCTCAACTGGGGACTCGTCGGCATCGCGCAGTTTGACCTCGTCGCCGAAATTTTCGGTGGCAGCGACGCCGGCCTTGCTCGCGTGGTGTACGCAGTTGTTGGCATCAGCGCCGTGTACACGCTGGTCCGAGGAATGATGAAGCCGAAAGCCTAGTGAACGAAGAGAGCCGCTGGACGACCAGCGGCTCTCGTTGTACGAGGGGGAATATTTAAATGTCGTCGATCTTATCCTGCGTCTCTGGTGACTGCACTTCCCCGCCATCTACTGGCGGGAGCACTTCGTGCGGTTGCTCCACTGTGCCATCTGGGGTAATACTCGCTTCGCCAGGGAGCTTCTTGATGATGTTCTCCACTGCTGCCCAGCGCGCTTGGCGATCTTGCGGCAGGAGGACAACGACGTCGTCACCCGGCTCACCTTTGAAGTAGGTAATGCTCGCGAGGAGGACGCGGTAAGGCACGCCACTTGCCACGACTTGGAATTCATCGGTCTGCTCGTCGCGGACGAGCTTGCCAACAACGCGCGATCGCTCTACGGGACCAATTTGCTTGTAGATGAACGCACCGTCCGGCGTGATGGTGAGTTTGAGTTTGTCACCCTCAACCAGCTTCGACTTCGACGCGTAGTTTGCTGGCACCGAGTACTGCTTCCCATCTGGACCCACCATGTGCTGTCCGTCGAAGAGACCTTCAATAATCCTGCTGTCGCCATCCACGCTCATCGAGCCTGCCTTGCGCGCAGTGGCAGCGATGTTGATGTGCTTCCCGGGCGTGCCCGTCGCTTCATCCAGGATGTTCTCAGCGGACTGCAACGCGGCCTTCGCCTCGGCGAGGAGCTGTCGGACACTGGCAATGGGGTCTGGGTTTTGGTCTGTCATATGGTGTTAGCTAAGGGTTTTCTTTCGCACGCGTACTGTACCAAAATGCCCGGCCTGGGTCAAGCAGGTGGGATGATGTAGCGGTACACTGGCACGGCTGTGGGCGTGGGTTTGTCCATGACCTCCGGCGTCCAACCCGGTATGGAAAAGGTGTAGGAGATAATCCGCGTTCCGGGACGGCACTCCCGGCTGCACTTCTCCTTCAGCTTGCGCATTGCCGGTGGAGTGAGGAAGCAGAAGATAACGGACGCGTGTTGGAAATCGGTCTTGAAGAAATCTGCCATGCGCACGGTCACGCGCGGGCGGAGCGCGCGCGTGCGCAACCACGCAATGGCGTACGGGAGTATGGAGATTTCAAAACCCACAATGCGTGAAGCTGGACTCCGCGCAAACTGCAAGAGGAGCCTACCCTCACCCGCGCCGAGCTCGTACACCACATCGCCCTCCCGCACACTGGCAACTTGCAGAATGCGCGCGTAGTCTCTCGCCCATGTGGGTACCCACGGAGCGGCCTTAAATCCTGCCCACGCTGCCGATGCCATGATGATGAAGATTGCGCCAACAACGACGTAGAGCATGCACACACCCTACAGCACGCAACGCCCCTTGACAATTGGGAGTACCTATGCTATCCTGCGATGTTCAAACACAAACAGAAAAAGGAGTACAAAATGCGTGCGCGCACATTATCAATGATGCTTGTGCTGACCCTCGCTATTGCATTAGTCGGATGTACCGACATTCGCAATATTGTGGGATCAGCGGGGTGCGATAATACCCTGCAGGCCAAGGTCTGGCACAACGGAAACGTTGTGGCGAGTGCCTACGTCTACTTTGAGGAGTTGGGCGTTGGCTACTACACCGACAACACGGGCCTCACGCCGCGGGTATGCTGTGGTAGCAATACTGCAATCACACTCACCATTAGCTACGGCGGCCTCAGCCCGACCCAGCACCGGGTTGGAATCCACGTTGGCGATAACCTCGTCGAGGTAGGGTTCTAAACGTATGCTAGGTACCACAGCGAATGCACCTTGAACACCCTCCCAATGAAAATTGTGGAGGGTGTTTTCTTTGCTGGAACAGAAGCTTGCAAAAACCGCAAGGATATGCTACAATAGCAATATCGTAAGAAAGCAAAAACAAAATAACGATTACATAAAACCTATGCGCATTGCTGTTGCAACGACACCGAAAGTCCGGTGGACGGGCACCACCAAAGCACGAGCGGAGTATCCCTACACCAACCTGAGCAACAGCGGGCGTGGTTTTTCTGCACAGCATTCCTCATAGACAGTGTGGCGCACATGCCAAACACAACCCTCAAGGTAAAGACGACACCCACTGTAGCCATTGAGCAGCGGCTGAGCGCTGCGTACAGAGTTGCTGTGACGGTTATCACTGCTAGTGGCGTACTCGCGGTCGCACTCTTCACCATCGTATGGAAATTGAAGGTTTGAACCCGCTCGTCATTGCGGCAATTGTTGGAGCGGTCATAGCCATCGTCCTCCTGCTCTTGCGCCAGACGAACATGGCCACGGCAAAACCTGGAAACATCCTGCAGCTCTACTCGCGAGACCTCACTGCCCTAGCTCGTGAGGGGAAAATAGATCCCGTGGTTGGGCGGAAGCACGAAATCTACCGCGTCATCGAAATTCTTTCCCGTCGTACGAAGAACAACCCCGTGCTCATTGGAAAGTCGGGGGTTGGGAAAACCGCCATCGTTGAAGAGCTCGCAAACGAAATTGCCCTGGGGAAGGTTCCGGACATCATTCAGAACAAACGGCTCCTCGCTCTCGATCTCTCTGGTCTCGTAGCCGGCACCAAGTACCGCGGTGAATTTGAGAAGCGCTTGAAAGCCCTGGTGGACGAGATCATCGCGGCGCAGCGGAACATCATCCTATTCATTGATGAAATTCACACACTCGCAGAAGCTGGGGAGGCCACTGGTGCCATTGATGCCGCGGACATCCTGAAACCCGCACTCGCACGCGGCGAGCTCCAGGTCATTGGCGCAACCACCATGGAAGAGTACGCGAAATACGTGGAGCACGACCAGACCCTGGAGCGAAGATTCCAACCGGTGATCGTCGAAGAGCCGAATCCGGAGCAGGTGCTAGACATTCTCAAGGGCTTGCGGCCCAAGTACGAAGACTACCACCACGTGCGGTACTCGGATGCAATCCTGGAAGCCACCGTGCAGCTCGCGCAGGAGCACCTGAAGGAACGCGTCTTCCCAGACAAGGCAATAGACATCTTGGATGAAGCAGGATCGCGCGTCCACCTGGCTCAAGTAGAAGCCGGACGCGGGAATGCCACAGCAGACGTCACCCTGGAAGACCTGCGCGTGATCGTGAGCAGCTTCGTGGAACTCCCCGGAGAGCCAGCTGCAGGAAAAGCCTAACTAGCATATACTATCTCTAGACGTTTTTTCACTGAAAGGAGGTGAGTGCAATGGACAAACTGTTCGACCACAAAACGACCTACGGGTCACCAATCGTGCTCGCATTCTCGTTCATCTTCGTCTTCCTGTTGGGCGTATTCTTCATTTGGGCAATTGGTAACGCCACGGACAGCATTGGTGGGAACATTGCCGCCTTCAAAGAGAAGGACACCAAAGCGACGGAAGCGGTGTACAACAACGGAGCATGGGCTGCGAGCAAGGGCTGCCTTGTCGCTTTCGTACAGGCCGATAACCAATCCCTCCTGAACGACGCGAAGAAGACCGCCGACCAGAAGGTAACGGAAATCGTGAACAAGTACGACGCCACGAAGCTGCAAGACTTGAACACGAAGGTCGTGAACTGCGCCGGCATGAGCATTCCAGCCAGCTGGGGCGGTGCGATTTACGTCAACGTAACGAAGTCGGGAACTGCTGACTTCAGCGTTGAGAGCGTAGCAACCACGCTCGCTCAGTAAGCCAACCTCACAAACACAAAAACGTTTGACCAGAGGTTAACCCGAAAACTCGACTACGGAAAATGGTCGAGTTTTCGTATCCAGTCGTGAGGGGAACCTTACGTGATGCTCGGGGAGTTCCTTGCGACGATAGAAAACTATACGTAAGTGGAATAAACCTAAACGTTTTTTAGGGCTGCTTCAATCTCCTCGTAGGTCGTACTCCGAACAAGCTTGCTTCGAAGTTCGGAAGCTCCGGGGAAGCCTTTCACGTACCACGCCAAGTGCTTGCGTAGTTCTATGAGGCCGTGCCCGCCTTTGGCAGCAAATGCGAGCTTGGCATGCTGCAGGATGTCGGGAGTGATGTCGGCAAAAGTGCGAGGTACGTACGAGCCGGTTGCCAGGTACTGCTTGATTTCCCGAAAAAGCCAGGGCCGTCCCCAACTGCCGCGCGCAACGCCCACGCCGTCGGCACCCGTCGCGTCGAGGAGGTCTTTTGCTGCTTCCGGGCTGTACACTCCCCCGTTCGCGAGAACGACTCCCGGGAACGCCCGCTTCACTTGCGTAATTGCATCCACGTTCGGCGAACCGTCGAAGGGCTTCTCGTAACTCCGCCCGTGCACCATAACCGCGGCGACGGGGAGGTCCTGAATTGCCTGAACGAGGTCGAGTGCGGTGACCTGTCCGTTCGGATCGTCCACGCTGCAACCTTCCTTGCAAATACTCGCTCGAATTTTTACGGATACAGGAATGGGCGACCCCTCACACGTCGCTTGCACGAGCTCGCGCACGAGGTCGAGCCGTCGCATGATTGTCACTCCCCCGCCGTGCTTCACTACCTTGTACGCCGGGCAACCGAAGTTGATGTCAATTCCTGCAAAGCCAAATTCTGCGAGCACTTTCGCGCTCTTGTAGTAGTGCTCTGGGTTCTTCCCAAAAATCTGGCATACAACGGGCTGCTCGGTCGGACTGAACGTGAGCATCGCGAACGTCTTCTTACTCTCGTACACGATAGCGTCGGTGGACACGAATTCCGTGTACAGCACGTCTGCGCCACCGAGCTTGCACATTTGCCGGAACGCCGTGTCCGTGACACCTGCCATGGGGGCCAGTGCCAGAATCGGCTTCGGAAGGGTTTGCCAAAAATTCTCCATAGGTCATGGAGGTATAGCAGCCTTTTCCTGTTCTGTCATCCTGAGCGCAGCGAAGGATCTCCCAACGTAAAACCTTGGAGATTCTTCGGCCTTTCGGCCTCAGAATGACAAAGGGGGAGTTAATATTCTGACTCTATGATTTTGCTTTATCTTGTACAGTAAACCCCAACTCTTCAATTTGCTTACGCATTTCATCAGACTTCTTCCAATCTTTACTCTCTTTTGCTTCATCCCTCAACTTAGTCAGTTCTTTTACTTTACCAACTTGCTCTTCACTAATACCAGCGAAGTAAGTGTAGTTCGCGTACCTTGCAGCAATTGTCACGACCTTTGATGTATCAAGCCCCAGTCCTAGTACTTCATCCATTTTCGCCAGTAACGCCTTCTTCGCCCCATCAGGCATACTCGACTTCACCACATCCCAAACGACTGCCAGTGCCTGCGGGGTGTTCAGGTCATTCTCCACGGCCGAGAAGAACTTCGCTTCGTACTCGGGCGCTTCACCACTTGGTGCCTCCATGCGCGCTAGGCGCTGTACCAAATCGTCGAGCGCGGTTTGAGCGGCACGCAGACCCTCCCAGGTGAAGTTGAGCTTGCTGCGGTAGTGTGTGCCCAAGCAGTAGTAGCGGAAGGCCAGTGGCGAGAAGCCTTTTTCTCGTAGGTCATCCAGGGTGTAGGCGTTCCCCAGTGACTTTGCCATTTTCCCGCCGTCTACCAAGAGGAACTCATTGTGCACCCAGTACTTCACGAACGGTTTACCTGTCGCGCCTTCGCTCTGTGCGATTTCATTGGTGTGGTGCACGGGTATGTGGTCTACTCCACCCGTGTGGATGTCGAACGTCTCCCCGAGCGCTTTCATACTCATTGCCGAGCACTCGACGTGCCAGCCTGGAAAACCAACGCCCCACGGGCTCTCCCACTCCATCTGCCGCTTCTCACCCTGGGGTGAGAACTTCCATAAAGCGAAGTCGCTGGGGTTGCGCTTCTCAATATTCGTCTCCACGCGCGCACCCTCCTTCTGACCTTCCAGGTTCAAACGCGCGAGTTTCCCGTAATTTGGGAACTTGCTCGTATCGTAGTAGATGCCGTCCGAAATCTTGTATGTAAATCCCTTCGCTTCGAGTTTCTGAATGAGAGAAATTTGCTCTGGAATATTATCTGTAGCCTTCAGCCACACATCTGGTTCGGCAATATTGAGCGCTACGAAGTCCTGCTTGAAGAGTTTGGTGTACTTCTCTGCCACGTCCCACACGGAAAGCTTCTCCCGCTTGGCGCCCTTTTCTAGCTTATCTTCCCCTTCATCCGCGTCTGATACGAGGTGCCCAACATCGGTAATGTTCATGACGAACTTCACGTCAAAGCCTTCGTGCACAAGTGTGCGGTGCAGAACGTCGTCGAATATATTGGCGCGGTGGTTGCCAATGTGCGCTCGGTCGTAGACCGTGGGGCCACAGCCGTAGAAACCCACTTTTGGCGGATGCAGGGGCTGGAAGTCCTCAACCTGACGGGTGAGGGTGTTGAAGATGCGCAATGCCATGGGTGCATTCTACCAAGCACGGAGGATTGACGGAAGGCCGATTTCCCTGCTAAGGAGAAGCAAAAGGACCAAACTGAAACACTGCCAAGGAGGTTTGAGAACATGGCAAAAGAGAGGAACCTCACGCTCCCCGGGAACTTCCGCTACCAGCCCAAGAGCTTGCAACCGTACTTCGGCTACGACAACCTCATGACCCCAGTTGTCGAGGTGGAAATTGCTGGCCTGCAAGTACTCGGCGAGTCGAACATTATCCCGTCCGCAGACTACGCACTGCTCACGCAAGAGGTCATTGTTGAACTCATGGACATCACCACGCGCGAAGTAGACTCGGTGGAACGGAACATTACCAAGCACGACATTCGGGCCTTGGTACGGCTCATGCAGGCAATCCTGCCTCCGCCACTCCGACGTTGGGCGCACACGCCGTTCACCAGCTACGACCCGCTGGATTCGGCGCGGGCACTCACCTTCGTCCGCGCCCAGCAGAACGTCGTTGGCCTCAAAGCGAAGCGTGCAATTTTCCTGCTCTCGGAAATGGTCGAGAAGTACGCCACCCAGGTGCAAATCGGCCGCACCCACGGCCAGCACGCCTTGCCCATTACCGTGGGCTTCTGGCTGGCCACGATCCTGCAGCGCTGGGTGTACAACGCCAGAAAGCTGGAAGAGCACACCGCGGAAATTGTGGGGAAGATTTCCGGCGCAGTAGGAGCGTACAACGCACAGCGGGGACTCCAGTTCCCCACCTCGTTCGAAGCGAAGGTGCTGGAGAAGGTGGGGCTCACCCCAGCACCCATCAGCACGCAAATCCTGCCGCCCGAACCGCTGGCCTACTACCTGCACGCGTGCGTGCAGTTGTCAGCGGCTATCGCGCAGTTCGCGCGGGATTGCCGCCAGCTCATGCGCACGGAAATTGGGGAGGTTCGGGAGGAGTTCGTCGCGGGGCAGGTGGGCTCGTCCACCATGGCCCACAAGCGGAACCCCATCACCTTCGAGAATACGGAGGGGATGTACATCCGTACGAAGAACGAGTTCGGTAAGGTGCTGGATACGCTCATCAGCGAACACCAGCGTGACCTCGTGGGCAGTTGCGTGTACCGGGACTTCCCGGCTATCGTCGTCAATGTGGTCGTGCAGCTGGAGAACCTGCTGCGCGAGAACGCCGCGGCTGTGCCGTTCCTCAGCCGCATCAGCATTGACGCGGATGCCTGCCAGCGCAATGCGAGCATAAGCAGCCACCTGGTGATGGCTGAGCCCATCTACCTGGCCCTGCAAATGGCCGGGTATCGCGGCGATGCCCACGACGTAGTGAACCGCACACTCGTGCCGGTTGCCCAGAGCTCGGGGCAGCAGCTCATCACCGTGCTGGAAGAAATCTGCGTGGATGATGACGAACTCCGCTCGGCACTGGAGGGTATTCCCACAGAAGTTCGGTCACTGCTCCACCACCCCGAGCAGTACACGGGTCGCGCGTCAGAGAAGGCTCTGGAGATTGCACGCGTTGCCCGCGCATTCGCTCAGTCCTAAAGAACACGCTCATTCCAAAAAAGCCGCTAGCATCCGCTGGCGGCTTTTCTCATCCAACTACAGTACAGCGCGCCTTTTCCTTGCCGAGGCTGCGAGAAGACCAAGGCTAATAATTATTATAGGGTACACAATAACCCAAGGACGGAGTTGGCTTGGTCCTTGCGGGACTCCAAAATCTGCTTCCTGTACAGACGTAATTGTGTATATGAATAACTCTCCGACGATGAGGGTGAAGTACACGTACCAGGGGATATAGCGAAAAAGGCTTGGCGCTGCTTTTAATGGCTTACCCTTTGCTTCTGGAGAACCCATACCCCTACACTTCGTACTTGAACTTCTTCTTCTCTTTCGCCGCGCCGCCGAAGAGCACCATGGCAACGATAGGCGCGATGATCCAGGCGAAGCGGGCATTCGCCGTTGCGAACGCCGCGCGAGTGAGGGGTGCGAGCTTCTCCACAGCCCCAGACGGCAGGTAGTTGAGCGTCACACTCACGAGCAAGCCAACGTGCAGGATGGAGTAGAGGAGCACCTGGTACCACTTGCCCTTATCATCTGACGAAGCAATGGTGCGGAGCAGCGCTGACCGGGAGAGGAAGAAGAAGAGCAGGACGAACAGGCCCAAGAAGACGCTAATCTTAATGACGACCGGCGTGTTGAGGGCGATCGTTGTAGTTGGGCCTAGGAAAGGCGCAGCACTGACAATTGCCAGCGCCATGTAAATGGACACCATGATCACGATAATCCGATCACGTCCCAAAGACAGGCCGTACAGGAAAGCCGCAATCACGAAGAACATGATGATAAACAGATCCCAACTGGGTTGCGCCCAATTGATGCTGGAAAACCAGCTCTGTGCAGTTGCGCCAACGGACGTTGCGTCCATGCTATTGGTCTTAATCGAACGTGTGCAGATTATACCATTTTGCGTACAGTCCAGCAATGGCAAGTCTTGACAAATGTGCACATTTCAGCTAGAATGAACCGTTCTCTTTTCCTTGAAAACTCAATACGTAGAAATACCACAGGAGGTTACAGTGAGAAATCCTGAACTCGACGTGCTTGTCGCTATGCAAATCGCTGCGGAAAACGCAGGTAGGCAAGTGAAGCACATGGATCGCCGTTCGATGCGAGTAGACGTAAAGCACGGCGACAGGAAGAACATCGTCACAGAAGCTGATGTGCTCTCCGAGTCAATCATCCGAAGACACCTACAGAAATTTCCGGCCTTCGGGATTGTAGGTGAGGAAGGCACGGAAATTTCTGGCAACGCGGGCACATTCTTCGTTGACCCGCTCGACGGCACGATCCCGTACGCTTCGGGTATGCCGACGTACGGAATATCCATTGGTCTCGTGCAGGACAACGTGCCTACGCGCGGTGTTCTGTACTATCCCGAAGACGGTACCATGCTGTACGCAGAACGCGGTGGGTCGGTGAGTCGATCAATGGCAGCCCCAACGCCAACGGCAGCGCACGACTTGGTCGTCGGGTTTGACTACAGCTTGGGCATGGATCGCGAGCTGCAGGTAGGCACGTACTACATGCCACTCGTCAATGGAACGCGGTACGTCCTCACGTTTGCGTGCGTTACCTGGGCAGTCCGCTTGCTCATCGAAGGAAAAATTGACGCCTACGTTCATCCTGGCGCCACCCGGTTTGACTGGGCGGCGGCGGCCCCCATCATCGAAGCGATGGGTGGCGTGGTCCGAAACTTCACGAACGAGAAGCTGGACTTCTCGAAGAAGCGGGTTCCGGCCATTGCGGCGCGGAACCAGGAAACTCTGGAGATCATTCAGAACTTGTACAAACTCGAATAGCGATACACGTCGCAGGAGGATTGTGTGTTTGAAAAGAAATGGGGTATCCCCATTGTTACGATGCACACGCTGCAGCTATTGCAGCGTGACCCTTCGCTCCAGGCGTGGCACATGCTTACGCCGGTGGAGAACTTTGACACCTACCGAACGAGAGAGCTCACCAAAGAGCAGCGGAGTGAGCTCCGCTTCGCACCACCTATTGAAGTGGTGACTCTCCAGAACCCGAACGGTGGACTTTTCCGCGGCTTCCGCACGCGACTGAATGATTGGGCAACCACGTTTGTCCTCGTCAATGATGCGGGTGTCGACTACGTGGTTGCCGTCGCCGAGTGGAAACACGGGGCGGCTACATTCACGTTAGTCCCGCCCTCAGGCGTGCCAAGCAAAGCCGACAACGGCGACATGGCTGCCTGCGCGAAGCGAGAGTTCGTGGAGGAGAGTGGCATCGAGCTCGAATCTGTCGTTCGGCTAGTCAGCAGTGGCCTGCCAATAGCGACGCGTTCGCTGACGACACGCTACTACCCCTTCATCGGTTTTCCCAAAATGCCAATCGTCGTCGGACCGTCGAAACTCGATGCGAATGAGCACCTCAAGCTCGTCCTCATCCCACTCTCTGATTGGCTAAAGATGGTGGTTGGCGGCCACACCCAAGAAGAGTGCGCAGTGAGTATCACCTTCCTAGCACTCAACTACCTCGGCCGGTTATCGGTTTCGCTACAGTGAGAGACAGCTCGCACCTTTGGAACCCGCAGCAGCAATGCCGCGGGTTCTTATTTTGAGAAAAGAGCAGCCCTGATTTCCATACAGGCGCTGCTCTTCGTGGTACCCGCACGGTGCGGGAGAGAGCGTTAGACGTCGACGATCCAACTAGACACTGCACTGTGCACATCTGGGTGAAGGAACACACCTTCGTTAGTTATTTCCTGAGGAATGCTCAGCGATCGCACGCGGAGAACACTGCCCAGTACATCCCGCGAGTAGTTCACGGCGGGCAGTGGGAGCGCTGCAGGGTCACCAGCAGGTGCGGTGCAAACGGCAAACGTGCAATCGTCAGCGCCGAACGTCAGGTCGTGAATGAACATCTTATCCACGCAAACCTCCTTCTACGTACCTGAAGCCTACCCCTTGGGCAGGTGGCTGGTCAAAAGGCACGTCAAGGGTGTAGGCGCTCTACTGGTTACTCTTCCACGTCCTCACCTTCAAGCTCAGCCAGACGCTTGAGAAGCTTCTTCCGCTCGCCCGAGATCTTGCGCGGCGTATCTACCACAACGGTAACCAGGTGGTCACCTCGTCCGCGCTTACGCAGGTGCGGCACGCCTTTATCGCCAAGCCGGAACACTTTGCCCGACTGCGTGCCAGCGGGGATTTTCATAGACACAGGACCATCCAACGTTTCCACTTCTACTTTCGTTCCGAGCGCTGCACTGGCAACGCCAACGTGCACGTCCGAGAGAATGTCCGCGCCCTTCCGTGTGAATCGCGTATCTGGCGTTACGCGAATGCGGAGGTACAAGTCTCCGGCTCCCGCACCGCGCTCCCCTGCTTCCCCCTGGCCTTGCAGCCGGAGCGTCTCACCGTCATCAATGCCCGCGGGGACGTTAACTTTAATAATCGTGTCGCGCTTCACTTTCCCATCACCACCGCACGTCCGGCACTTCTGGCTCGGGACGCTCCCCTGACCATC
>JBGSPR010000032.1:0-16419 GCA_041738495.1 Patescibacteria group bacterium | reverse complement strand
TTATCCACACATGTATGTGGGTAGCCCGGTTTTCTTTTTGCCGCGCTCCTGCTAGGCTGCCCGTGGAGAGTAGGCTCATGTACAGCAGTTCATGGATTGCTGTCGCCGAAATTCTTCTTCAAATCCTGCAGCCAGAGTCGCGTCGACTACGGTTTACGCGAGCGTGCTGCATTGAGGAGTTACTGCTTGCCTTTACCTAGTGCAGGTACCTCAAGCTCGGGTATGAGCCAGGTTGCTGCCACATGCAATTCAGCCTCACGTCCTCCAGGGGGAGGACACGGGTGCAGTGCCCGCGGATGGGCAAAGGCAAGATTCCGGATGCGGACGGCCAGTTCGAGAACGCGCCGTACTTCAACTTCAACGACGGCAAGCTCAAGTTCGACACGAACTGGGTCAGCAATGCCAACGACAACTATGGCTCGGCGTCCGGTTTCTCCCCGAAGTCACTCCTGACCGAATACCAGAGGGCATCCACACCGGGTGCCCTCTGCGTTAGTTTACGGGTACTGCCTTCATCCACCCACCGAGCATGCGCCCGATTTCGTCCAGCTGCGCTTCCAGGCTGACGTACCGTTTGCCGTCAATAACCTTGGTGTCTTTGGCGAGCCGAACAAAAACGCGAAGCACATTCAGCTTCGCGCTCGCCAGCTCCAGGGCGGCATGCTTGTCTGGTTTCTGCCGCTGGGCTGCCAGGAGGACCAGCTCCAGCACGTCGAGGTTCGCCTTCTCGCACCGGGCCCAGAGCGCGTGCCGGTCCTGCTTCGGGATACGCAAACGCAACCCGTACAGCTCCTTGTAAAGAAGGTAGCTTTTCTGCACAATGGGAGCGTCGAAACTATCCATACTATATGCGTGTATTTTTGAAGACTTTTGACCGCATCAGCGCCGCCGAGAACCTGTTTGCACGTGGGATGCCTTCCGGTCCGACAAGGCGCACAAGCCGGACGTCATGGCGTTTGAGCTGCGCCTGGAGGAGCAGATCTTCCAGCTCCACCGCGACCTACGGGCGAAGCGGTACCGACATGGGCCGTACACCTCGTTCACCATCCACGACCCCAAGCAGCGGCACATCCACAAGGCGACGGTGCGCGACCGAATCCTGCACCACGCGCTCTACGCCGTCCTGAACCCGATTTTCGATCCGACCTTCATTCCCACCTCCTTCTCCTGCCGAGTGGGGAAAGGCACGCACAAGGGCGTGCAGGCAGTCGCCCGGATGGTCCGCCGAGTGACCCACAATGGCACACGGCCCGGGTTCGTTTTAAAGTGCGACGTTCGGAAATTCTTCTTCCGCATCGACCGAACCATACTCTTTAGCATGCTGGCGAAAAAAATGCAAGACCCCGACACGCTGTGGCTGCTGGGGGAAGTCATCAACGGCTTGCCCTCGCTGGACCCGGACGGCGCGGCGAACAAAGGATTGCCGATCGGGAACCTGACCTCCCAGCTCTTCGCCAACGTGTACCTCAACGCGTTCGACCAATTCGTGAAAAAGGACTTGGGGGTCAAACACTACGCCCGCTACACGGACGACTTCGTCATCATCGCCGAAGACGCCGCGTACTTGGAAGGTTTGCTGCCGCGCATCCGGTCGTTCCTAGACACAGAGCTAGCGCTGCAGCTCCACCCGCAGAAGACGACGATCCGGAAGCTCGGCCAGGGCGTGGACTTCCTGGGCTATGTGATATACCCGCACCACACCGTACTCCGGACGCGCACCAAGGAACGAATGTTCCGGAAGTTGCGGCAGAAGGCGCGTGAGCACGAAGCTGGCGAGATTGATCGGGCGACGCTGGAGCAGTCATTGCAGTCGTACTTGGGCGTCCTGTCGCATGCGAATGCGTATAGACTATCGCAAGACCTGCGGAACAGCTTGTGGTATTGGCTGCACGAGTAAGCTACTCAAAAAAATAGGCCAGCTTTTTCCTATATATTTTTGCGAACTCCTGGAGCTGAATAACGTCAACACGCCGTTGGCCTGATTCGACCTTCGAAATAAATGACTGCGTGGTACCGAGCATACGCGCAGCTTCACTCTGGTCCAGTTTATTTTCCACGCGAGCCAGTTTCAGCCTCGCCACGAGGTGCGCTTGCCGCTTTGTGTACAGGGTTTTCTCCATAGTGTTGACAGCTTTATGCGGGTATCGTATATTCCAATATGCAATATGCCAACTTGGAATACTGGGAGTCCCTCGCCCGCGCACGGGAGCCCGCCAAAGGCGGGCAGGGGTGGGGCAAGGGTATCCCCTCCCCGCGGCGCCTCCCGCCTTCGCGGGAGACGAAACCCCCTGGCGTTCGGGAAAGCCCACCTGCGCGGAAAGCTTCGGTGGGCAGACCCCCCCATGGGTTTTTGGGGAGGTGGGCGGGCAAAAATTCCTTCCCCCCAACCCCCTTCCTTTTTGCCCGCCCAAAAGGGTCACCCGTTCCTCTCAAAATAGGTTCGCGCAAAATGAGCAATTTCTGCACCAGCTCGTTTCTCACGTCGGGCTTCGTTTTGCCGTGAACGGCAAAAGCTACGCCCTTCGTGAGAAGCCTCGCTTAGCCTCACGAACGCGTGCTCACTACGTTGCGCGCCACGTTCGTGAGGGTGAGAATGCGCTGACTCACTCCGCAATCGGTGCGAAGCCTCGCTTTCCCCCATCGGCGCGTGCTCGTCGCTTCGCTCCTGTGCGCCACACCGATGGGGACCCCTTAGGGATTTGAACGGGCGCGAGCGTGCGCAGCGCCCCGGGCCGAAGGCCAAATCCCTCCGGGAAAAGAAAAGCCCGGCCGGTGAGGGTCGGGCTTCTCAAGGTGCTTAGTTTTCCTCCCCAATGTTGAGGAGTGTGTTGGCGATCATGGGACCAAGGGACAGGACTTGAATTTTGTCCTCATCCCGTTTCTCCCAGGGCAGGTAGATGGAATCGGTGATGTACACCTTCCGAATGAACGCGCGATCGGAGATTTTGTGGATCGCATTCCCCGAGAGCACTCCGTGCGTGCACATGATGGTCATGTCCAGCGCTCCGCGCGATTCGGCAACGTCGGCAGTTGCCATGAGCGTCCCCCCAGTCGCAATTTCATCATCTCGGTAGATGAGGTGGCAGTCGCGAACCTCACCGTCCATACCATTCACTTCTGTGCGCTCATGCTCGGGATGAAACTTCTCCACCTTGACGAGGGGCAAGTCGAGCAACGATGCGAGTCTCGTCGCACGTTCCTCACTCCCTTTGTCCGGGCGGATGACTTTCCAGTTCGTCAGCGTGCGACCACGAAGGCGGTCAACGAAGAGCGGATCTGGATCCAGGTGGTACGGACGTACGCCCGCACCCTCGAAGTCCGTGAGAATCTTGGCATTGTGGATGTCACACAGCACGACGTCCGTTGCGCCTGCCGCTGCTAGGAAGTGTGCCATGAGTTCGGTCATGACCGCCTCGCCACCGGATTCGTCCCGCTCTTGCCTGCGGAAACCCATGAAGGGCATGACCGCGATGAGTCGGCTTGGCTTTCGCTGCCTGATGGGCCAGAGCAAGCCCCAGAGATCGAAGTAGGATTGAATCGCCGGGTTCGCTGTTGCATTGACAACCGCGACAATGTCACCCTCAGCAATGTTCTCCCAGTCACGCACTTTGAACCACGGTTCGGTATCCGCGAATTCTTTTATGAAGGCTTTCCCGCGCAGGATGTTCAGCGCTCGGCATACATCCATGGTGAGCTTGTTGCTCTCCCGGCCCGTGTAGACATGGATTCGTCTGGCCACGGCATGTTCTCCTTTCAAGGTTGTCGTTTTCTATTTTAGCCCCCAACCATACGCCTTCCCCACTTGGCATGTCAACCAAAAACCCCGCTCAGAAACATGAGCGGGGAAGGGAGGATTAGGGGAGTGCCTTAGGTGCCGCTACTGTGCGTGAGGACGAGTCGGTCGCGAACGCTGAACGTACTGAGGACGCGTAAGCGCGTGGCGAGGTTTGCGCCGCTGAAGACCGTGAGTTTTGGTTGTACGGTGCCGCCGTAGCTGGCGACAACGTCTTCCCGACCATCACCGTTAACATCGGCCGACGAGAGCCGTACCCCCGCCCGCTCGTTCGTGCGGAAAATGGTGTACGCTCTGCGGATTTGCGCAATGGAGCTCCCGCGGAGGACGAAGATCCGAATCGTTGGTGCCGCGTTCGATCGTGGTCCGACGATAATTTCTTCCGTGCCGTCGTTCGCCAGGTCCGCCGTCGTTACGCTGAAACCGCTCCGCACGCTGCCAAGAATGCTCCCGCGCTGAGCCACGAGGCGCATGCTGGTACCTTGGAGTCGGTAGACGCGGAGTGTGGACGCAGTGCCGCCAGCCGCCACCGTGATGATCTCATCGCGCCCGTCGCCGTTCAGGTCACCCGCCGCCAGGCTCAAGCCGTTGCGAATGTTCGCGCTCTCGCCGTTGAACTCGCGGTACACCTGGGTGAACCGTCCACCGCGGAACCCGAACACGCGCACGTTGGGCGTGCCCCGCTGCTTCGCGACGATAATTTCCATGGGTCCGTCGCCGTTCACGTCAGCGACAGCGAGGTTCACACCATCGCGGTAGTTCGCGCCGTAGGGGAGGAAGCTGGAAATGCGTGACCCATCCTGTCGGAAAATGCGTACCTCACCGCGCCGTCCTGCATTGGGTGCGACGATGACCTCACTCTGCCCGTCATCACCGAGGTCGGCTGCCAGCACCTGCACGCCCCCGCGGTAGTTCGACTCGAAGGCGAAGAAGTCTTTCTGCAATTGACCGGTAGGTGAGTAGAGCCGCACGCGTGGACCAGCGTTTCGCTCGATACCCACCACGACGAAGGACTGGAGCTGCACGGTGAACGTCGTGGTAGCAGGGGAGGGGTCGACGTTTCCTGATGCGTCACGGGCGCGAACGGTGAACGTGTGCCGGCCATTCCGAAGGTCGCGCAAGACCACCTGGTTATTCAGCGTCCAGCTGGACCACGCGCGGGTATCTAGACGGTAGCTGAACTGCAGGCGCTCCGGTGACGTCACGTCGTCAACGCCGTTCCAGGTGAACGTGAAGCGCGGCGTTGCATGGCTTGCTGTTGGCGCGCTGGTAACAACAGTGTTCGGTGCAACGTCATTCGTGGTTCCCGATTGACCGCCGGGCAGGGTGGTCGTGCCATCGGGCTGCACTGTGCACGCACGCGTGAGTGCCGGTCGGTTACTCGTCGTCCCGCACCCAGCTTGGTCTGCGCAGGTTCGGGATTGCTGCCCACTCGTGCAGGCACTCCATGCCTGGCACGACCAGTTCTCCACACAATTCGGGATGGAGAGAGCGGCCGTCGTCTTTGCCGCGATGTTCGAGATGGTTGACGTGTTCCCCGCATCGTCGGTAGTCTTCACCCCGAAGTTGTAGGTTGTGTTCGGCTGCAGGCCAGGAACAATGAACGATTCTGCGCTCCCCGCTGGTTGGGGCGCTGGTTCACCGACGACGGTTGTCGCAAATCCCCACGTCGACTCGTTCAACGTTCCGGTGGAGTAGCGAATGTCGTAGCTCGACGCCTGACCAACATTTCCATCATCACCTGGAGCTGTCCACGCGAGTTGCACGCTGTTCGTCGCGTCATTGGCTGCTGCGGAAACACTGGCAACGCCAAACGAACTCGGCTGGTCAGCAGAGCTCATCACCCAGAACGCAAAACCCGAGAGACCACCGAAAATTGCAAGAACGGTAACGCCCACCGCTGTGTGAATGCGGAGATTCGTTCGCTCGCGGGTAGATACGTCTGCGAGGAGTTCTTGTGGTTTCATAGTTTTTCTTTTTCCTTTGCGTGTAGTCTAGCACATTTACATCGTTTTGTCAAAGTAGATTATTCGCGCTACCGTGAGAGCATCACCATTCACCGTTAGGATGTATGCCAACCATTCACAACCATACTGTTGACGGCGACCAGTACGGCCTGCGCGTACTTCGGCAACTGGACGACAGTGAGGCCGACGTTCTCTTCGAGCACGCCAAGCGACACAAGGAGGCCGACTTCGAAGGCTCGGTTGAAGGAAAGCGCATGAACTTCAAGCTCACGCGTGATAGCGACGGGAGCTGGACGGTAGAAACTGAAGGTCGCGAGACGAAGTCAGGCTGGTTTTAATTGCCATGTCCAAGCGTTACGGTCCATGGACACAATTACGCTCGAAGATTGTTTACCGTAACCCTTGGATTCGCATTCAGGAAGATACGGTCATTCGGCCGGATGGGAAACGCGGCATGTACGCATTCCTCCAGAAGCCACCCGGTCTCTTCGTTGTGGCTTTTGATGGGAAGGGCGTGTACGTGTTGAAGCAATACCGGTACGCGTTACGGCGCTCGATTTTGGAAATTCCTGCCGGCGTTATGCAAGGCAAGGATCCGTTGCGCAATGCCAAGCGCGAGCTCTTGGAAGAAACCGGCATTCGTGCGAAAACGTGGAAGCTCCTCGGTACGTATTTCATTGCACCAGGCCATGAGCAAACGCACATCTACGCGTACCTCGCAACGCATCTTGATGCACGAGGTATGAGCATGGCGAAACAAGAGGGTGACGAGAGCATACAAGACATTCTCTACGTACCACTCCCTAAACTCCGTCGGCTCGTACGGCAAGGGAAAATTCCTTGTGGCATAACCCTCGCTGCTCTCGCGCTATTTCTTAATCACCTCACGCTAACCAAGAAACGTTCATGAGCCTTTTCCGCCGTATCACTAGAGACCTCAAGAAGCAACGCACCGTACGCGAGCTGGTCATCCGGCAAACCCGTGAAGCCTTGCAGCAGTCGAAACTCGCGATCTTTGCCGTGCACCGCAACGAGGACAAGGACGCACAGAAACTCGTCGGCCAAGTCGGCGAACAGCTGGAGAAGTTGCAGAAGAAGCTCAAAGACCAACCGCGTTTCCTCAACGATGGCAACCTCATTGCCGCGCTCGAGGAGTTCGGCGAGGCATGGCTCGTGGTTGAGTTTGCGCGCGGGAAGAAGCTCGCTTTCCCCAAGAAACCAAAGCTCGCACCCGAGCAGCAGATTGGCGCACTCGCGGATTTCACGGGCGAGCTCGGCCGCCGCGCAGTCCTGAAGGCCACCGAACGTCAGCTCAAGGACGTGGAGAAAATCTACAGGACCGTGAGTGACGTCGTCCGTCACCTCGCCGAAGCTGACCTCACCGGCCAAGCACGGCAGAAGTTCGACGAAGCGAAGCGCAACCTCAAGCGTATTGAGGAGATTCGCTACGAGCTGAGTTTGCGGAAGTAGAATGCGTACCTGCGCACCGTAGAGAAAGCGCGCTTGGAGCACAATGACACACCGGCACACGCGCTTTCCATCGCGCGCGTGGGGAGTGTCGCAGTTCTCTGTGCTAGGATACGGAAGCCATGTCCACCTACATTCTCAAGCGGAAGCCCATTGCCGACCTGAAAATCGACTACGCGAAGGAACTCAACGCGGAGCAACGTGCCGTGGTGGAGAACGGGGATGGTCACGTACTCGTCCTCGCTGGTGCTGGCTCTGGCAAGACCCGCACGATCGTCTACCGCGTCGCCTGGCTGCTGGAGCACGGTGTCCCGCCTGATCGGATTCTCCTCGTCACATTTACCAACAAAGCTGCGCGGGAAATGCTCACCCGCGTGCAAGAGCTGCTCGGCAACGTGCCCACGCCGATTTGGGGTGGCACGTTCCACCACGTCGCGAACCGAATTTTGCGGAAGTACGCCACGAAGGTTGGCCGTACATCCAGCTTTTCTATCCTGGATCAGGAAGACAGCCGCAGCCTCATTGCCGCGTGCGTCGCTGACCTGGACATCGACACCACACAGAAGCGTTTCCCGGCGTCGGGCATTGTGCAGAATATGATTTCCTTCTCCCGCAACACGCGGCGCGATCTTGCGGAAGTGGTACACGAACGGTTGCCGAACTTCAGCCACATGGCCGAGCAGGTGCAAGCCGTGGCTAAGCGGTACGCCGCCAGGAAGGAGAAGCAGAACCTCGTAGACTTCGACGATCTGCTCGAGCTCATGCTACGCCTCCTCACCGAGCACGGAGATGTGCGCGAGCGACTGCAGGAGCAGTTCCAGTTCGTCCTCGTGGATGAGTTCCAGGACACGAACTCCCTGCAAGGTGACCTGGTTCGGCACCTGGCGAGTAAGCATGGGAACCTCCTCGTCGTCGGCGATGACGCGCAGAGCATCTACGCCTTCCGCGGCGCAATGATTCAGAACATCCTGCAGTTCCCAAAAGACTTCCAGGATGCCAAGAAGTTCCGGTTGCAGACGAACTACCGTTCCATCCCCGAGATTCTCGCTGTCGCAAATGCAGTCATTGCCAACAACATCGAGCAGTTTCCCAAAGAGCTCGCCCCCGCCCGACCACGTGGGGCTAAGCCGCAACTCGTGCCGTGCCGGGATGACGGCCAGGAAGCAGCCTACATTGCCCAACGCGTGCTAGAGCTGCAGGAGTCCGGCTTGGCTCTTGCTGACATTGCCGTGCTCGTCCGCGCCATAAGCCACACGCAAGCCTTGGAATTCGAGCTCGCCCAACGTGATATCCCGTACATCGTCCGGGGCGGCCTGCGCTTCTTCGAGCGGGCGCACATCAAAGACGTCGTGGCGCACCTCAAGCTCATTGCAAACCCACAGGATGAGGTGGCGTGGCTCCGTGCACTTGGCTTGCAGGTCGGCGTAGGTCCGAAGACCGCGGGGAATTTATTCCAGAAGTTACCTGGTGTCGTCGACGCAAAGTCGCTCGCCACCGCTGACCTCGTTGCCCTCGCGGATAAGCGGGGCGTAAAGGGCGTTGAGACATTCCAGAAGCTCCTGCGCGCGCTCCTCGCCGCCGCAGTCACCGACCCTAAGAAATCCGAGCCAAGCTTCCACCCGCAAGACCTCATTCGCATCATTGCCACTAGTGACTACGTGGACTACCTCCGCACGCAGTACCAGGATGCGGACGAGCGGCTGCAAGATTTGGAGCAGCTCGCGCTGTTCGCCGGGAAGTACACGTCGCTCGACTCGTTCCTCACGGACGTGAGTCTGCAGGAGGCGTTCAGTGCTGGCGCGGCGACGAATGGTGAAAATGCTGACTCCATTGTGCTCTCCACTATCCACCAGGCGAAAGGCTTGGAGTGGGAAGCCGTGTTCGTACCGCGGCTGCTGGAAGGCGGCTTCCCGAACGCCCGTGCCGTGGATGAGGCGAACGGTATTGAAGAGGAGCGTCGGCTCTTCTACGTGGCCGTCACTCGCGCGAAGACGCACCTCATGCTCACGTACCCACTGGTCATCAACCCCACAGGGTCGATGCTGCTCACTCGACCTTCTCGGTTCATCGATGAGGTGCCCTCACGGCTCGTGGAGCGGGTAGATGTTCAGGAAGAGCAGGCGACCGGGGACTGGGACGGAACCGATCGGATTATCAACATCTGAGCATCCTCAACGCCTGAGAGGTCGGCTCCCCGTGAGTGAGGGTGCGCGTTTCCGAACTGCGCAGTACAATTGGCGTATGCACCCGAGCGTCGCAACCTTCTTCCTCATTGCACTCATTGCCGCTCCGGTTCTGATACTCATCTGGCGACTCTACCGGCAGAACGTTAGCGCAGCCCTGCAGTTTGGGAGCGAGCGTGCGTTGGGCCGTCTGGGTTCGCAAGTGAACGTTCGGCACTGGGCCGAGCGGCACGGGTTGCGCTTCTGGGCGTCTGGGAACCAGATGCGGCAAGTGGCGCGCATGGAAGCGAGCCCCGCGAAGCACTTCTTCCGCGCCGATCGTGTCATGGAACTGGAGGATGACGGTCCGTACGCCGAAGGTGACGTGCGGGGACGACGGGTTTACCTCTACACGTTCGTTGGCCAGCCACGGACGTGGAGCGCGAAAGGCGAGACGCGCGTGCGCAGCACCGAAACCGTGCCGAACTTCTTCGGTCTCGATATTGGCAAGCCCAAGGACCAGCGCGTGCGCATCATGTACGGCTGGGTACTTGAAGTTGCTACGCATCCTATTCCGCACCGTGCTAGCATCGTGCGCCGCGACCTGCATGAGGGTGACCAGCTCACTACCGAGAGCCGCTCGTTCGAATCGCTGTATGACACAACGGACGTCACCGACAGTCTCGTCCTGCAGCTGCTCGATCCCGCGATGATGCAGCACATCGAAGCGACGCGCGCCGACGCCATTGAGTTCTCCGATCAGAGCGTGGCGCTGTACGAATTGAGCGAGCACGTGACGTACGACATTCTGGACGCTATGCTCGAAGGCGGCGTACAGATTGCCGAGCAGGTGGACCGGAATTACCCATTGGCGAAGTATGCACGTCCCTCGGCAGACATTCCATCGCACACGTAGTACACCTTATGCACACCGAATACGAAGCCACATTTTCCCGGGTTGAGAAAAATGACACGCGCCAGCGCCTGCGCGGTATCGGTGCCACGCTCGTCAAGCCGGAATTCCTCCAGAAGCGGACCACCTTCAACCCACCGGTTGGCACTCGCCTCCCCGGCGCCTGGCTACGCGTCCGTGACGAAGGCGATAAAGTCACCATGAGCTTGAAGAGCCTTCAAGGAAATCGCATAGAAGACCAGCAGGAGATTTGCCTTACCGTCAGCGACTACGCGCAAGCCATTGCCCTACTGAGCGTCATGGGTTGCCAGGAAAAAGCCTTCCAAGAAACCAAACGAGAGCTTTGGAAGCTAGGCGATGTTGAAGTTACCATTGATGAGTGGCCGTACCTGGAGCCGTTTGTGGAAGTGGAGGGGCCTAACGAAGAATCCGTCCGCAGCGTTGCGGAAAAGCTGGGCTTTGTCTGGTCGCAGGCGAAGTTCTGCGCCGTAGGTACACTGTACAATGAGAAGTACAATGTACCTTTAGACATCATTAATAATCACACCCCGCGGATTGTGTTTGGTGAGCCGAATCCATTTACATCAACTGCGCATGCGTAAGCAAGCGCAAAAATCTGACCTCTTCGACCAGCGCGTCCAGCGTGACGTAGCGCGTTTCGTGCCGCTCGCCGACCGGTTGCGTCCAGCAAAACTGGAAGACTACGTTGGCCAAGAAGATATTGTTGGCGAAGGAAAGTTGCTGCGCAAGGCCATTGAGAATGATGAGCTCTTCTCCATCATCTTCTGGGGCCCACCCGGGAGCGGCAAGACCACGCTCGCGCGGATCATTGCGAGCCTCACGAAGTCGCACTACGAGCAGATGTCTGCGGTTACGAGTGGCATCGCCGACCTTCGGAAGATTGTGGAGGCGGCCAGCGAGCGCCGGAAGTTCCACGGCCAGCGCACCATCCTCTTCGTGGATGAAATTCACCGCTGGAACAAGGCGCAGCAAGATGCCTTCCTGCCTGCAGTAGAGAATGGGACAGTCGTGCTCATTGGCGCGACGACCGAGAATCCCTCATTTGAAATCATCTCACCGCTCCTCTCTCGCTCGCGCGTCTTCGTGCTCAAGCGGTTGGGCGTGCCCGAGCTCTCGAAGATTGTGAAGCGCGCGCTCACCGATACGACAGTCGGGCTTGGGAAAGAGAAGGTGAAGATCGCCGCGAAGGCCATGGACCTCCTCATGAGTGGCGGCAATGGTGACGCGCGCACGGTTCTGAACGCGTTGGACATTGCTGTGAAATCGGCAGCCAAAGATACAAGCGGCGTGAAGCACATCAGCCTCACCGATATGGAGGATGCGCTGCAGCACAAGGCGTTGCAGTACGATAAGCACGGGGAGGAACACTACAATGTCATTTCCGCGTTCATCAAGAGCATGCGCGGCTCCAATCCTGACAGCGCGCTGTACTGGTTGAGCCGTATGGTGGAGGCAGGGGAGGATCCGGAGTTCATTGCTCGGCGGATGGTAGTGTTCGCGTCAGAAGATGTTGGCCTCGCCGACCCGAATGCGCTCTCGGTGGCGGTAAACGTCATGCAGGCGGTGAAGCTCATTGGTTACCCAGAGTGCCAGATCAGCTTAGCGCACGGGGTGGTGTACTTGGCTTTGGCACCAAAGGACAACACCGCGTACGTGGGTTTGCTGGCGGCGAAGAAAGACGTCCAGGTGACGATGAACGAGCCAGTGCCGTTGCACTTGCGAAACGCGCCCACCGATCTCATGAAAGATTTGCAGTACGGGAAAGACTACAAGTACAGTCATGACTACACCCCGGAAGAGGGGGAACAGGAATATCTGCCGGCGAAGTTGAAAGGGAGGAAGTACTTCGTGCCTAAGCACAGTGACAAGCCTAAGTAACGCGGTATACTAGAACGTGCGTATGCCCAAACACCCAAAGAAAGTATTCGAGAGTAAGCTTTCCCCCGGCGATCGTTTCGCTGGCGCTATTGCCACCTTTACCGGGAACATGCGCTTTGTGTGGTGGCACGCGTTCTTGTTCGTCCTCTGGATTGGCCTAAACCTCATCGGCGGGGAGTACGCGTGGGACCCGTACCCGTTCAACTTCCTCACCATGGTGGTGTCCCTCGAAGCAATTTTCCTCTCGACGTTCGTCCTCATCGCGCAGAATCGAGAAGCGAAGCGCAACGAAATTCGCGAGCAGCTCGACTACGAGGTGAATGTGAAGGCCGAGCAGGAAGTGCAGGATATTAAGAAGGCTATCGCGCGCATGGAGAAGAAGCTCCGGTAGGTGTTGGCTGCGTTGACGGAGCGCGCTTTTTTTGCTATACTCATTGCAGGATGAAAAGCAAACACCACGTGCGCACCCTCGCGATTCTCTTTACCGTTGCGTGCAGCATCGGTTTTTTTGCGCTCAGCGTTCACCCAACGCATGCGCTGGATCGACCGCTCATCTACAGCCCGAAAGATGGAAACCTCCTCGACCAGCCATTGCAGATTGTTGGAAAGGTGCCGGTGAATTCCGTCGTGCGCATCACCCTGGACGGCAAGGTGCTCACGCGAGTAAACGTTCCAGCGCCGAAGGTGAAGAAGGGGCAGAAAGTTCCTACCACCACGACGTTCACGTTCACCTACAAGAAGACCTTGAGTACGGGAAACCACACCTTTACCTTTCAAACCATTAAGGGTTCGGCCGTGAGCACCATCGCGACGCGCACGGTTACCGTACCGGCGAAGTGGCGTCGGAAGCTGGACGGCATGCTCGTAGCGACGAAGGTCTGGAATCAGCTTCCCTTTGGCGTCATGATCGAGAATACGCCTGCTGCCCGTCCGCAGGCCGGGTTGGGGCAAGCGTCGGTGGTGTACGAGACGCTCGCCGAAGGCGGGGTAACCAGGTTCCTCGCAATCTTCCCGCAAGCCACCAAGCCCAAGCTGCTCGGTCCGGTGCGCTCTAGCCGACCGTACTACGTGGACTGGGCGAGGGAGCACGACGCCATCTACCTACACGCGGGAGGCAGCCAGGATGCGTTTCAAGAAATTGGAAAGTTGAAAGTGCGCTCCTTCGATGGGCTCACGCGAGTTGGCGCCAAGTACTACGCGCGCCAGTGCTACGGCGTGCACTGCTTGTTCACGAGCGCATCACAGCTCACTCGACTCGTGCAGGAGAAGAAGTTCGCAACGGTCGTGGCGAAGTCTGGAACGGGTTGGGTATTCAAGAATGACGAGCCGCTCGCCAAGCGGCCCAAGCACAGTAAGAAAATTAGCATCGACTTCAACGGTCGCACGTACTTCGTGCAGTGGCAGTACGACCGGAAGACAAATCGCTACAAGCGATGGAATGGCTACGCCGTGGCGAAGGATAGGAACACGGGGAAGCAGCTGACCGCCGCGAACGTGCTGGTCATGCGCATTCCCAAGGAGAAGGTGCTGGACCGGCAACTGCGCTTAGAGTTCAAGCTCATCGGCCGGGGCAACGCTACGTTGTACCGGGATGGGAATGCTATTAACCTGCGCTGGTGGAAGAAGGACAAGAACAGCCGAACCATCTTCACCTCCAAGCTGACGGGGAAGGAAATTCAATTCAATCGCGGTACGACGTGGGTAGAGGTCGTGCCTGAAACTCGCAGCGTGACGTATAAGTAGCATGGAAGCAATACCACCCAAGAAAGAAATACGAAATTGGGTAGCCGTTCTCTCTATGCTTCTGGTTCTCCTCGTCATTCAGGCTGCGCTGATGCTTGATCAAAGTTGCAGCGGCAACAGTGGTTGCTTTGCTTTGCCATCGATGATTGTTATTCCACCTGCAGTAGTATGGCTTGGCATAAGTGCTCTGGTGGCGCGGAAGTGGCTCCGTGGAGGGTTACTCTTTCAAGCAATGAGCTTTGTTGCCTCGTTGGTATTCTTCTTCCTTGGGGCGCTTTCTGGAGACCATAGAAATTTATTCTTGTCTTGGGTACTTTTTACGCTTAATGCTTTCGTTGTAATTATTGTGGCGACAATCATTATGAGGCATCCATCACGCGTGACGTACAAGTAGTATGAAAAAATTTCTCATCATTCTCGTGTTGCCATTCATGCTCACCGCCTGCACGTTCGGTCAGAAGGTGACGAACACCGCGAGCGAAGCGGCAGGCGATGCCGGTACGCTCGTGAACAAGGCCACCGGCGTGACGGACATTGCTATTAAGGCAGCAGCGGACCAGAGCTTCGCCATTGCGCGCGCCAAAGAATTCTACAGTTCACTCATCGCGCAGGGCGAAGATCTCTCCAGTGGTCCGTGCCTCTCCGACCGGCTCACCCAGGGGTGGGCGGCAGACCTCGTGCACACCCCCCGCACGACGGTTGATGATGAGTTCAAGAATCGTTGCCCCAGCGAGGTTGCTGGAACGTCGAAAGTCGTCGAGCTGGACTTGCAGGGGAACTTCGTTCGGGTCAAGTAGTTTTCCACAGCAGGTTTTCCCCCAATGTTGGGGATCTGCCGTGTTTTGCATTGGCAGTACGAGAAAATCGCGCTATACTTGAGTCCTGAAGAGCCTAGCTCTTCACAAAAATGAACCTCGCCAGCCGGCCCATTATCCATATGCCTTCTCCCCGTGAGAAGGCTTTCCTTTTATGCTAGGGTTTGACTATGGCAACATCCCGCATGCTCACCCTCGTTCGCTTCGCCTTTGGTGCATGGATTACTGTTGAAGTGCTGAGCTGGGCGAACGTACTGCCGCTCACACTGGAGTTCACCTGGCTCGGTCTCATCCTCACGGCAGCCGGGGCATGGGGCGCCCTCGAGGTTATTTCCTGGCGCCTTCGCCGTGCTGGCGCGCGGAACTTGTGGGCCGGAACGTTCGCGGCCGCCCTCCTTAGCCAGTGCACGGATGCGTTCGGTGATATCTTCCGCTGGTACGGGTCGTTCGGGTGGTACGACCAGGTCGCGCACTTCGTGGGTGGGGCTGTTGTGGCGCTGGTGTTCTTCGACCTCCTCACCGCACTCGTCCAGTCCAAGCAGATTGCGCTCGGACGTAGGTTCACGGGTTTCGTGAGCGTCTTGGCTTCCATGGCCGTGGGTTCGCTCTACGAGTTGGAAGAGTACGGTGAGGACGTACTCTTCGGGAGCAACCGACTGGGCACCGCTCTCGACACTGCGAACGACATGCTCCTCAATGCGCTCGGCGCGGTCGTCGTGGTCATCCTGCTCGTTCGTTTCGCCACACCCAAGACGCGTCAATGAAGCAGCTCCTCAAGCGCATGCTCCCGAAGCGAGCGGTGCAGTACTACCACCACGTCCTGGCACGCGCGACGGCGATTCGTGCAGGGCTCCCCGCGCGCAAGCTCCTCGTCATTGGCGTGACCGGGACGAAGGGGAAATCCTCGACCGTCGCCATGCTCAGCCACTGCCTCACTGCTCTCGGCGAGCGCGTTGCTTTTTCCTCAACCGTGCAGTGGGGTATGCTCGGGAAGACCTGGAGCAACCGCAGCAAGATGACCATGCCCGGTCGGGGCGAGCTCCAGTACTTCCTCCAGCGCGCGGTGCGCGCAGGGTGCACAGCCGTAGTACTGGAAGTTTCTTCCGAAGGACTCGCGCAGGGAAGACACCTCGGCATTGCATTCGATGCGGCGGTATTTTTGAACATCACCCCCGAGCACCTGGAGAGTCACGGTGACTTCCGGAAGTACCGCGAAGCAAAGGAGCGACTCTTCGGGAGTTTGAACCGACCGTGGCGCAAGCAGCTGCACGGGAAGCGCGTGCCTACGGTGATCGCTGCGAACGTCGACGATCCCTACGCCTTCGCATTCCTCCGGCACGCGGCAGACGTGCACGTAGCCTTCAGCGTGCTCCCCAATGACGTGAAGAGCACAGACGTACTCTCTATCGTGCGGGCGAGCAACGTGCAGTGTAGCGCCGACGCGTGTACGTTCACGGTCGAGCAGCAGCAGGTGCACGTTCCGCTGCTCGGCGCGTTCAACGTGAGCAACGCCATGGCAGCGCTCACCGTCCTGCGCGGCTTGGGTTACGACCTCACACGCGCGTGCCGCGCTCTCTCGTCCTTCCGGGGCGTGCCCGGACGTATGGAAGAAGTACACCTCCCGGGCGCGCCCTTTCGCACGTTCGTTGACTACGCGCAC
>JBGSPR010000066.1:0-5795 GCA_041738495.1 Patescibacteria group bacterium | reverse complement strand
GTATACCGCACCTTCCCCGCACGCTGAAACGCTGCTAGTATCCCTGCGTGCATCCTCCGCAACGGCAACGCATCTCCTGCCTATGAGTCTCCAAATTGGCATTGTTGGCCTCCCGAACGTCGGCAAATCGACGCTCTTCCGCGCACTCACCAAGAAGCAGGTGCCTGCGGAAAACTACCCATTCACAACGATAGATCCCAACGTGGGCGTGGTGGAAGTTCCAGATGAGCGCCTCCCGCAGCTCGCGAAGGTGAGCGCGTCAGAAAAAATTGTCCCTGCCATGTGCGAATTCGTGGACATTGCTGGGCTCGTCCGCGACGCGCACAAGGGCGAGGGGCTCGGGAATAAGTTCCTCTCGAACATTCGGGAGGTTTCGGCAATTGCCCACGTCGTCCGCGCATTCACGAGCGCCGATGTCATCCACGTAGATAACCGTGTGGATCCTGCGGGCGACGTCGAGACAATCGAAACTGAGCTCGCGCTGGCGGATTTAGAGGTGGTCAGGAAACGCATTGCGGCTATCGAGGGAAAGGCGAAGTCTGGGGAGAAGACCGCGCTCGCGGAACTCCCCATTCTCCAGAAGCTCGAAGCGGCGGTGGCTGCGGGTACGCCCGCTCGGTCGGTCACGATCGAGGAGGGTGACCAGGCGCTCGTCCGATCCCTCAACCTCCTTTCGGCAAAACCCGTGCTCTACGTGGCAAACGTGGACGAGGCAGAACTCTCCCGCGCAAGCGCGGTCAACGCTGAGCTCAGCCAGCGCATGCACCGCAGCCCGCAGGACATCATTGTCGTGTCCGCAAAAATTGAAGCAGAACTCGCAGAACTCTCACCCGAAGACGCGGCCGCGTACCTAGAGGAGCTCAAACTCACCGAACCCGGACTCAATCGTCTCATCCGCCAAGCCTTCCACACCCTCGGGCTCATGACCTTCTTCACCTCTGGACCAATGGAGTCCAAAGCCTGGACCATCCACCAGGGAACGCTCGCGCCCCAAGCCGCCGGCGTTATCCACACCGACTTCGAGCGCACGTTCATCCGTGCGGAAATTCTGGACTGGAAGAAATTCGTCTCGTACGGCGAGCAAGGATGCAAGGAGCGTGGTTTGCTGCGCGTTGAGGGAAAAGAGTACGTCATGCAGGATGGCGACGTCGCGCACTTCCGGGTCGGTGCCTAGGCACGCGCGGCTTGACACCCACCTCCTCAATGCCTAGGGTATCGCGTTACACTAGGAGGAGAACACCGATCGTTCACACCCAGCACGAAGCTTGGGAGCAACGAAGCTAAACACCCCCCTGCGGGAAGTAAGGAGGTCGCTTTCCCCGACACCCAGCACAACTCCGGAAAGATGGCGGTGCTCCGTCGGCTCATCCGGCGCGTCCACTGTCCAGTGCCGAAAAGCACGCGCGTCGACGCAGAGCGTACCACGCGCAAACCCACCAGCGAGTCGCTGATTCCTGCTCACCGTTAGCCGCACCAACGTGCAAGGAGGCGTTATGCGCAGCACCAACCACACCTGCCAGCACGGACGGGCGTCAACCTGTACCGGTCTGGAGAGGAGGTGATCCAATCTACGAGAGGCTAATCCCCTCTCACCGTACGCACGCTTCCCAAAAAAAAGAAAATTCTCGCGCCGGTTCAGAGGACCCGGCGCTTTTCTATTCCACGAGAAATACCGGACGGGGGGTGTTAGCTACGCTTCTGGAGCAGGATGATCTCTCTTCCAACCACTTGGTCTGGTCGGCTGTACAGGATTGACCCCCGCGGTGTGGAACGGAACCACTGCTGCGTGAGGAGCTGGTCAGGCGGAGCAATGGTTGTAAACCCGGCATCGTGCGCGGGTTGCTGGAGCTGGAGGAAGTAGCCGCGCGGCTCGACGCGGAAGAATGGCCACACCATCACCGCGCGCCCGCCGGGCTTGAGTACGCTGGCAATCGCTTGGAGCCACACACTGTACTGACGGCTCAGCGCCGACACGAGTGGCAAGAGGGCACGTCCTTGCGGGGTACCACGCTGGGGCGGACCGAGGTACGGCTCGGTGACGACGAGGTCGACGCTGGCGGCTCCCCAGAGCTGCGCCAGGTCTTTCGCATCCCCCACCTGCACGCGCGCGTCGGCTGCGGATGTTGCTCGCGCGCGCTGCGCGAGCCACGCGAGGTTCTCCTGGCTATCGTCAATTGCTCTCCCGCTCACGTCTGACCCCCAGATTATGCCCACGCCGATGAGCGCTGCTTCCTGCAGGATGGTACCCGATCCGCAGAAGGGATCGAGGAGTACCGAGGATGGCAGCGGGCGAGCAATGTTCACCATTGCCTGCGCGACCTTCGGTGGCAGCATGCCAGACTTTGCGTCGCGCGCGGGTCGGCCGAAGTCACGCGCACCGTACCCAGCGATGTCCTGCATGGCAACAGTAGTCCCCCAGAGCAAGCCGGCTGGCGTGGTGAGCACGAGCAGCTCAAATCCCCGGACGAGCACCTTACCTTGGGTGAGCGCGCCGGTTGAGAGCGTTGGCTCCCGGGAAGTTACGAGGCGCGCGGCACGGCCGTGCTCCACCATTGTGTGCTTCAACCGCTGCAAGAGCGCGGCAACGTCGCGGCGGAGCGTCCGGGGCGCTGGCTGACCTGCGTCGTACACGCTCCCGCCAAACGCCACGCGAGCCGTGCTCCCTGCCGGAATGAGGTCGGGCCACTGCTGCTCCAGGGCGTGCCCGAGTTCTGACAATCCCGGCACGAGGCCGCGCACCTTCCCCACCTTCACCAAGCCGCCGCTCCGTCGCTGGAGCTCATCGGGCGTGAGACCGGCGGGGAGGGGGAACACCGCAACCTCCCGGGTGAGCACGGGCAAGCTGGTGCCACCGAGGACCCGAACGAGTTCCCACGAAGAGAGCGTAGGCTCACGACCGAACACTGCTATTGTCTGGCCAATTTCCATACCTGGAGTGTAGCAGGAGAGCTGGGCTGGATGATACAGGCACCGTGTGTGAGGGGTGGGGTGAGCCGAAGCGCTCCGTGCAGGAGCGCACCCCCTTGACGCCTCCCGGCCCTGGTGGTACTCTCCACCTACTTTTCAAGCGTCTTTTGCATGCCTACACTCCACTACGAACTCCTCGCGATTGTCGGAGCCGAGCACTCTCCAGAGTCGGCCCAGAGCATCCTCACCAGCATCCAGGACACGGTAACGAAGGCTGGTGGCGAAGTGCTGAACACGTCGGTCATTGGCAAGCGCAAGCTCGCCTACCCTATTCAGAAGCAACGCTTCGGGACGTACATCGCCCTCGACTTCAACCTGGATGGAAAAGACCTACTGGGCGTCGAGCGCAGCCTCGCCCTCCAAAACGACATCATCCGCTTCCTCACCCTGAAGACGAAGCTGAAGACAGCGAAGGAGCTGGAAGAGGAAGCTCGCATCCAGGAGAAAATCCAGGCGCGGAAGTCCCGCGAGGAAGCAGCTGCTCGGCAAGAGCGGGAGGCTGAGCAACGGGCAGCGGACGCAGAAGCGCCGAAGCGCAAGGATGAAACGCCGCTCACGCTCGAAGACATCGACAAGAAGATAGACGAAATTCTCGACGAAGATATTGCGAAGTAACCCACACCCGTAAGAACACGAGCGTATGATGAACCTCAACAAGGCCATGATCATCGGGAACGTCACGCGGGACCCGGACGTCCGTACAACCGGCGGCGGCCAGCAAGTGGCGCTCTTCAGCGTCGCGACGAACCGCACCTGGACAGACCCGAGCGGCCAGAAGAAAGAGCAGGTGGAGTTCCACAGCATCGTCGCCTGGCGGAAGCTGGCGGAAATCATTGGCCAGTACGTGAAGAAGGGTGCAAAAATTTTCGTGGAAGGCAGGCTCCAAACCCGCTCGTGGGACGATCCCTCTGGACAGAAGAAGTACCGCACGGAAATCGTTGCCGAAAACGTCATCATGCTCGACCGGAAGCAAGGCACAGGACCATCGGCCGCGACTGAAGCGCCCGTCCCTGAGGCACCGGCCGCTGAACCCGAAGTCAACGTCGACGACATTCCGTTCTAAATTCTACAATCTTAGCTCCCCCCCACCATGCCCCTGATGCGCCAGCGCCAGAAGCAAGCCCCCGCCCCAACACCCAAGCAGTGCCACTACTGCGTCATTGGCACGAAGACCATTGACTACAAGGAAACCCGCGGGTACCAGAAGTTCGTATCATCCTACAGCAAAATTCTCCCCCGCCGCCGCACCGGACTGTGCATGCGCCACCAGCGCATGCTCGCCGAAGCCATCAAGCGCGCGCGGTTCATGGCGCTGGTTGGGTACACGCCGAAGTAGCACGGCGGAGCACCGAGAGTTAGGAACTACGAACCAGAAGTTCTCGTAGGGGTTTTCTCTGGTTCAGAGTTCCTAGTTCTCCGTTCACTGCTGCCCCCTATGTCCATGCTCACCATGAACGACCTGCGCGTCGGCGTTGCCATCACCCACGAGGGCGAGCCCTACGTCGTGCTGTGGTCAGACTTCATGCGCACCGCCATGCGCAAGCCGGTGATGCGCACGAAACTGCGCAACCTCATCTCCGGTCGGGTGCTGGAGCTCACCTTCAAGCCTGATGACAAGATTCAGGAAGCTGACCTCGAGCGAAACAAGGCGAGCTACCTCTACGCCCAGAATGGTGAGCACTACTTCATGGATCAAACCACGTACGACCAGTTCTTCCTCTCCAACGACCAACTCGGCGACCAAGCGAAGTACCTTAAGGAGGGGCTCGAAGTGCAGGTACTCAACTACGAAGGCCGACCCGTCACCATCCAAATTCCCAAGAAGGTGGAGTTCACGGTAGTGGAAGCGCCAGACGCAGTGCGCGGTGACACCGCAACCAACACCAGCAAAACCATCAAGCTAGATAATGGGCTGGAAGTGAGGGCGCCCATGTTCATCAAACAGGGCGAGAGGATCCTGGTGAACACCGAAACGGGAGAGTACAGCGCCCGAGCTGGAGAGTAGCACGTCAATCAAAAGAGGCTCCACTGCGGAGCCTCTCGTCATGTTGGGGGATACTACTTCCTCTCTTCCAGCTCCTTCTCCTTCACCCGCTTCACAATTGCGGCGCGGAGCTCCTTCGCGAACTTTGGGTTGTCCTTCACGTAGGTCTTGGCCTGCTCGCGACCCACGCCGAGCTTGACCTCCCCGAAGCTCACGGTGTTCCCAGTCTTCTCCAGAACACCCAGGGTGAGGCCGAGGTCAATGAGATCCGCAGATGCAGAAATGCCCTCAGCGTACATGATGTCGAACTCAGCTGTGCGGAACGGTGGGGCGACTTTGTTCTTCACGATCTTCGCCTTCACGCGGTTGCCGACAATCGCTTCCCCGCTCTTCAGCTGGGCAATGCGTCGCACGTCGATGCGCACCGATGAGTAGAACTTGAGTGCCATCCCGCCCGTGGTCGTCTCGGGGTTGCCGAACATGATGCCAATCTTCATGCGCGTCTGGTTGATGAAGATCACCACGGTCTTGGTCTTGGCAATGATCGCCGTAAGCTTGCGGAGGGCTTGGCTCATGAGCCGAGCTTGCAGACCCATGTGGCTATCCCCCATCTCGCCCTCAATTTCTGCTTTCGGGGTGAGGGCGGCCACCGAATCTACCACGATGACATCTACGCCGTTACTCCGCACGAGCGTCTCGACGATTTCCAAAGCTTGCTCGCCGTTGTCTGGCTGCGAGATGAGGAGCTCGTCCACGTTCACGCCAACTTTGCGGGCGTAGTCCGGATCCAGTGCGTGCTCGGCATCCACGAACGCGGCAATCCCACCTTCCTTCTGGACTTGCG
>JBGSPR010000057.1:0-11275 GCA_041738495.1 Patescibacteria group bacterium | reverse complement strand
CGAGCCCACCAGAGTGATGAATGGCTCGGTGACGATGACGTCGCTCGCTGGCTCGGTCACCTCGAGTGGGGGCGGGCTAACCACGGACCGCACCTGCACGCCGAAGTAGACCAACGCAGCGAGGATAATGCCACCGACGGCAAGGATACGCGTCATGCGGTACGTGAGGCGGGATTGCTTGAGCGGTTGCGCGGTGGGTCCTGGGTGTACGGGGTCGCGTCCAACCAACCCTGTCGGGTCAGCGGCGTACCGTGCGAGCACGGCATCAGGCGAGAGTTCGAGTACCAGCGCGATGCTCCGCAAGAACCCACGGACGTACGCCGGTCCGGGTGTCTGGTCGTACCGCCCTGCTTCGAGCGCAATGATGTACTTCTCCTGCACGTTGGCGCGCCGGGAGAGGTCTGCGGTGCTCATGCCAGCATCCTCGCGGACCAACTTCAGCGCTTCGCTGAGCGTATCGGGCGGGAGTTCACGCCGAGCAAACGCCTTCATGCCACGGGCGGAGAACTGGGCGGGTTGTCAGCATCCTGCGAGTCTTCGTCGTCCGGAACGTCTGGCACCGGAATACCCGCATCGGGTGAGGATTTCACCAGGACCTCACGTGGCTTGGCACCTTCCCCGGGCCCGATCACACCCTGTTCTTCGAGAAGGTCGAGGAGTCGCGCTGCTCGAGCGTACCCCACGCGCAACCGACGCTGCAGGAGCGAGGCTGAGGCCTTCTGCGCGCGCAGGATGACGTCTTTCGCTTCTTCCAGCAGCTCATCATCGCCCTCATCTCCAAGTGGCTCGCCACCCATCACGCCGCCGTTCGTGCCAATCAGACCCTGGGGCTTCGTCACGATGTCGTCGACGTACTCGGGTTTCGCTTGCGAGGACAGCGTCTCTACGACGCGTTCAATTTCCTTGTCCGCTACGAAGCAGCCTTGCAAGCGCTTGGGCTTCGAGAGCTCGGTAGAGGAGAAGAGCATGTCTCCACGGCCGAGCAGCTTTTCCGCTCCCGGCGCGTCGAGGATAGTGCGGGAGTCAATTGCTGATGCCACGGTGAAGGCGATACGCGTGGTGATGTTCGCCTTAATGAGACCGGTAATGACGTCAACAGACGGCCGCTGCGTTGCGACGATGAGGTGAATGCCCACGGCACGTGCCATTTGCGCGAGCCGAATGATGGCTGCTTCCACTTCCCGAGCGGCAACCGCCATGAGGTCGGCGAGCTCGTCGATGACCACGACGAGGTATGGCAACGGGTCGGGGTGGCTCTGATTGTACGCCTGGATGTTGCGCTTGCCCACGCTGGAGAGGAGCTGGAAGCGCCGGTCCATTTCATTCACCACCCAGCGCAGGGCGTTGATGGTCTTCGGCACTTCGGTGATGACCGGCGTGAGCAGGTGCGGGATGCCGTTGTAGTTCGTGAGCTCAACCCGCTTAGGGTCAACGAGGATGAGCTTCAGGTCATCCGGACCGTTCGCGTAGAGGAGCGACAGGAGGATGGTGTTGATGCACACGGACTTCCCAGATCCGGTTGCGCCGGCAATGAGCATGTGCGGCATGCGGTCGACGTCGGCAGTCCACGACTCACCGGTCACGCTCTTGCCAATAGCCACGGTGAGTGGGGAGCGGCGTTCCTGGAAGCTCTTCGACTTGAGGATATCAACCAAGCGAACCGTAGCTGCCGCTTGGTTAGGCACTTCAATGCCGACGAGCGCTTTCCCGGGAATGGGGGCTTCGATGCGAATGGGGTGCGCGGCCAGAGCAAGGGCGAGGTCGTTGTGCAAGCTCGTAATTGAGGTGAGCTTCACGCCGTCGGCGGGCTTGAGCGTGAACTGGGTCACCGTCGGCCCAATGTTCACATCGACCATTTCCACGTCAATGCCAAAATTTGCGAGCGTTTTCTTGATGCGATCCTGGTTTGCTACGATGTCGCCACTCGTCGGCTTCGAAGCGGTTGCGTCGAGGAGGCCGAGGTCGAAGCTTATCTTCCGCCGCACTTTGGGCTTGGGAATGTACGCCGTCTTCGGGGCGATCGGCTCGCTACCAGCTCCATCCGGCACTGCCCGCGCATCGAACGGCACTGGTGGTTCATCCGGCTCAACGTCACTCTCCATTGGCGGCGGCGCAATTTCCTCTACCGGCCGGTTCGCCCGGAGCGTATCCGTCACGTGCATCCACCGCAAGCGCAGGCGTTTGAAGATGTTCCCCCGCTCCGCCAAGGTGTTCAGCGAGGTGTCGAACATGACCAGGACGCCAATGACGAACATGGCCAGGAGCACGATCGTACTCGCCACGTACCCCATGGCGCGCATGAGCGGCCATGCAACGAGCAGGCCGAGTGCGCCACCGCCGCTACCATCTCCGAGGCGATCCGCCATGTCTGCAACGGGTACGAAGAGCTGGAGGAGCCCAGCGAAACCAAACCAGCCAACGAACAGCCCGACGTAGTTTGCAGGACGCAGGGTGAACGTCTGCGGGCGGTAGAGAAAACTGGCCCACACAACCAGCACGATGGGGAAGGCGAAGCGCGCCCACCCGAAGAGCCACCGCAGGGCGCTGTCCAAACCTTGTCCAAAACTTCCAGCGAGGCCAACCAAACCGAGGGTGCTCACGAGCGCAACGGCAACGAGAATGGTCACGGCGACGCCTTGTCGGGTCTCCGCGCGCAGCGGCTGCCGTCCGTGCTTCGACTCGGTGCTGCGAGGCTTCCGCGCACTCGAATCCGAAGGACGGCCACGTTCAACGGGCTCTGAAGCTGGCTGCGGGTCGGCGTGCGGGCGCGCAGTTTGATCAGGATTTTTCGGACGTTGTGCCATACCGTGAGGTGAAGATTACCATTTCCTCGCGGAAAAGACGAGTATTTTCAGGTGCGGCTGCACACGAAACCAGCCCCGCGACTGCGGGGCTGGTGGAATTACGGTTTGCTTAGGCTTCGGGTCGGTACCCCGTACCAGCGGGGATGAGCTTCCCAATAATGACGTTCTCCTTCAGCCCGCGGAGCTTGTCTACCTTCCCCGATACTGCGGCGTCGATGAGCACGCGCGCGGTCTCTTGGAACGACGCGGCCGATAGGAAGCTATCGATGGAGAGCGAGGCTTTGGTAATGCCGTACAGGAGCGTCTCACCCTTTGCCAGCTGCTTGCTCTTTGCTGCTCCGCGCTCGTTCGCCTCTTCATACTGCGAACGCTCGATGACTTCGCCAGCAATGAGGTCGGTGTCGCCGCTGTCAATCACGTACACGCGTGAGAACATCTGGCGAACAATCACCTCGACGTGCTTGTTGTTCAGCTTCTGGCCTTGCGAAGAGTAGATGAACTGCGTCTCCTTAATCAGGTACGCCTGCACCGCAGCCTCGCCTTGCAAGTGGTAGAGCTGGTGGATGTCCAAGCTCCCATCAGTGAGCTGCTGGCCAACGTTCACCAAATCGCCGTCACGCACCAGAAGTGTGTCCCCCGGGGAAATGACGTGCTCGTCCACCTTCTCCGCCTCTCTCCGAATGAGCAGCGCGGCCGGCTGGACGACGACGATCCCGCTCTCTGCAGCGACCTGTGCATCCTTCCCCTTCGCTTCCATGAGCGTCTCGCCAGCGCGCACGGCCTGCCCGTCCTTCACGGTGACTTTCCACCCACGCTTCACGGGGTAGGTATCATCGGTCGTTCCACGGTACGTGAGCTTGAGCACCTTCTGCCCCTTCTCGCCCTCCACAATGGACACTGTACCCGTCGACGTCGCGAGAATTGCGGGCTTCTTCACTGGGCGCGCTTCGAACAGCTCTTCGACTCGCGGCAAACCCTGGGTAATGTCGTGACCTGCGACACCACCCGTATGGAAGGTACGCATCGTGAGCTGGGTTCCCGGCTCGCCAATGGACTGGGCGGCAATAATGCCAACAGCTGTGCCGAGGGCGACGCGCCGGTTGTGTCCGAGGTCGTAGCCGTAGCACGCCGCGCACAATCCCCGCTTCGTCTTGCAGGTGAGTACGGTGCGGATACGCAGCTCGTCGAGATCCAGCGTTTCGAGTTGGGCGACGACATCCTCGGTGATGAGCGCGTTCTTGTTCACGATGACCTTCTTCGTGGCCGGGTCACTGATGCGCTGCAAGCTCGTGCGGCCGAGCGCACGCTGCGCCACAGACTCCCCGAGCAACTCGGAGTCAGCCTTCTTCAGTGCCATGCCAACGTCATCCGCGCATTGCTCCTCAGTGATGACAATGTCCTGCGCGACGTCGATGAGGCGACGCGTGAGGTACCCAGCATTCGCGGTACGGAGCGCCGTGTCGGACAAGCCTTTGCGGGCACCGTGCGTGGAGATGAAGTACTCCAAAACGTCGAAGCCTTCCTTGAACGATCCGCGCACGGGCAGCTCGATGATGTCACCGGCTGGGTTCGTCACCAAGCCCTTCATGCCCATCATCTGGGTGGTTTGCCCCCACGATCCGCGCGCACCAGACTCAATCATGCTGAAGACTGGACCAAATTGGTCGAGCGTTGTCTTGCACGCCTTCTGAATGGCAACCTTCGCTTGGTCCCACACTTCAATGATGCGGTTGTGCCGCTCGTCATCTGTGAGGAGCCCCATTTCGTAGTTCTGCGTTAGCTCTTCGACCTTCGCGTCGGCGCTCTTCAGGATTTCCGCTTTCGCCGTAGGGATGGTCAGGTCGTCCATGCCCCAGCTAATCCCCGACCGCGTGAGGTACTCGAACGACGTGTTCTTGATGCGGTCAATCGTCTGCACGGTGACATCAACACCAAGCTTCTGGATGAACTCACCCACCATTTTGGAGAGCGACTTCTTGTCCAAGTGTGAGTTCACGTACGGCCACTGCTCGGGGAGCACGCGATTGAAAGCGAGCCGACCGACAGTTGTCTGCAATCGCTCCCCACTGTGCCGGACGGTGATCTCGTCGTGCAAGTGCACGAGTCCAGCAGCGTACGCGAGCATCGCCTCATCCGCGTCAATGAAGGCGTGTGGTCGTTCCTGGGGTTTCAGCATGGTCAGGTAGTAGCAGCCCAGAACGATGTCCTGCGACGGGGTGACGACTGGCGTCCCGGTGGCCGGCTTGAGGAGGTTCTTCGAAGAGAGCATGAGCTCGGCGGCCTCCTTCTTCGCTGCTTCGGTGAGCGGAACGTGCACTGCCATTTGGTCACCGTCGAAGTCGGCATTGAACGCCGTACAGACCATGGGGTGAATCTGGATGGCCTTCCCCTCGATGAGCACGGGCTGGAACGCCTGGATGCCTAAGCGGTGCAAGGTCGGCGCGCGGTTGAGGAGGACGTGCGAGTTCTTCGTAATCTCCTCGAGGATGTCCCACACCTCGCTCCGGTCGCTCTCAATGAAGCGGTTGGCACTGCGGACGTTGTGCACGTACTCGCGCTTGATGAGCTGCGCAATGACGAAGGGTTTGAAGAGCTCGAGTGCCATGCGCTTGGGCAAACCGCACTGGTGGAGCTGCAGGTGAGCGCCGACGACGATAACTGATCGACCCGAGTAGTCCACGCGTTTGCCGAGCAGGTTCTGGCGGAAGCGACCCTGCTTCCCCTTCAGCATGTCGGCAATGGATTTGAGTTGTCGCTTCTGACCCGTGGCCGCGGTGACGGTCTTCCCGTGACGGGCGCCGTTGTCGATGAGCGCGTCCACAGCTTCCTGTAGCATGCGCTTCTCGTTACGCGTGATGACCTCAGGCGCGTTGAGCTCGAGGAGGCGCTTCAGACGGTTGTTGCGGTTGATGACGCGGCGGTAGAGGTCGTTCAAGTCTGACGCCGCGAAACGGCCACCATCGAGCTGCACCATTGGTCGCAGGTCGGGAGGGATGACCGGAATGGCCGTGAGCACCATCCACTCGGGTCGCAGGTGCGTGGCGAGTAAACTCTTCAAGAGTTTCAAACGGCGCACGGCTTTCCGCTGCTTCACTTCGGATCCCGTCTTCCGCTCAACTTCCAAGTCGCGAACTTCCTTTGCTAAATCCATCTCCCGGAGTAGGAGGTGGATGGCCTCCGCGCCAATCGCTGCCTCGAAGACGTGGCCGTACTTCAAGCTCAAGTCGTGGTACTGACTCTCCGAGATGATCTGGCGTGGCTGGAGCGACTGGAGCTCCTTCTTCGCGACAACGGCCGCGGCATCCAGAGCATCGAGGCGCTCCTCCCGACGTGCGGCATTTGCGGCGAGTGCCTCCACGGCTTGCGCTTCGGCCTTCGCTTTCTTCGCCTCACTGTCCTTCGCAGCCTCCACGTCCTTCATGCGGGCAGCCTGAATTTCCGTGGCAACGCGCTGGCTATCTGCTTCAATCTGCTTGCGCTTCGTCTCCAGTTCAGCGTCGATTTGCTTGAGCGTGTCGTCGCGAAGCGCGCTGTTCACCGTGATGATGATGAACGAGGCAAAGTAGATGACTTTCTCCAACTCCTGGATGGAGAGGTCGAGGCACAGACCAATCTTCGAGGGAACGCCGCGCAGGAACCAAATGTGAGAAACTGGTGCGGCAAGGTCAATGTGACCCATGCGCTCGCGACGGACGAGTGCGCGGGTGACTTCTACACCACACTTGTCGCACACAATGCCCTTGTAGCGAATACGCTTGTACTTGCCGCAGTAGCACTCCCAGTCTTTCGTCGGACCGAATATTTCCTCAGCGAACAAGCCAGACTTCTCCGGCTTCTGCGTGCGGTAGTTAATCGTCTCCGGTTTCGTCACCTCGCCGTGCGACCAGGAGCGAATCGCGTCGGGTGATGCGAGCTTCAGGCGGATGGCAGAGAAATCGCGGAGGGTGAGTGCGTCGTCTTGCATAGGAGTAGTGTCGTGACGGCGTTTAAGCGGCGGGAGGGACAGGCGCGTCAGCGTCGCGGATAGGTTCGGCGCTCCGCGCGCGCTGGTGCACGGTCAACGCGTCTTCCGTTGGTGCGGTTTGCGCATCAATGAGCTCGACGTCTAGGCAGAGGCCCTTCAGCTCACGGACGAGGACGTTGAACGCTTCGGGAATGTTCAGCTTCTGTATAGACTCGCCCTTGATGATGGACTCGTACGCCTTGCTCCGGCCAATCACATCGTCGGACTTGATGGTGAGCATCTCCTGGAGCATGTGCGCGGCGCCGTACGCCTGGAGCGCCCACACTTCCATTTCCCCAAAGCGCTGGCCACCGAACTGGGCCTTCCCACCGAGCGGCTGCTGGGTGACAAGGCTGTACGGACCAATGGAGCGCTGATGAATTTTGTCCTCCACCATGTGGATGAGCTTGAGCATGTACATAACCCCAACGGTCACCGGCTGGTCAAACGGCTGACCCGTGCGACCGTCGATGAGCGTGAGCTTCCCCACCTCTGGAAACCCAGCTTTCACCAACTGCTGGCGAATGACATCTTCGGGAACGCCGTCGAGGGGTGGGCTGACCACTTTCAATCCGAGCGAGCGCATGGCCATGCCAAGGTGGACTTCCAGAATTTGGCCGATGTTCATACGCGACGCCACGCCGAGTGGGTTCAGGACAATGTCGACGGGTCGACCATCCGGCATGTACGGCAGGTCTTCTACGGCAACGATGCGGGAGATCACGCCCTTGTTCCCGTGACGGCCGGCCATCTTGTCGCCCACCTGAATCTTGCGGAGCTGCGCGACGGAAACTTGGATGCTCTTGATGACTCCCGACGGGAGCTTGTCGCCTTTCTCGCGAGAGAAAATTTTAATGTCAACGACCTTCCCATGCTCGCCGTGCTCGAGGTAGAGCGAGCTGTCCTTCACGTCCTTCGCTTTCTCCCCGAAGATTGCGCGGAGGAGCTTCTCTTCCGCGGAGAGCTCGGTCTCACCCTTCGGCGTAATTTTACCAACGAGGATGTCACCAGAGGAAACCTGCGCGCCAATGCGCACGATCCCCTCTTCATCCAAGTTGCGTAACTTCTCCTCACCGATGTTCGGGATATCACGCGTGACGACTTCCGGCCCCAGCTTGGTATCGCGCACGTCCATGACGAAGTCCTCGATGTGGATGGAGGTGTACCGGTCAGCCTGGACGAGTCGCTCGGAAATGAGAATGGCGTCTTCGTAGTTCCCGCCTTCCCACGGAATGAACGCCACGACGACGTTCTGCCCGAGTGCGAGCTCGCCGCGATCAGTCGCGGCGCCATCTGCGAGCACGTCTCCCGCTTTCACTTTCTGGTGCTTCGTGACAATGGGCTTCTGGTTCATGCTCGTGCTCGCGTTCGATCGCACGAACTTTCCCATGCGGTAGCGGCGCAAATTTCCGTCGTCTTCCAAGACTTCCACCGAGCTCGCATCTACGGCGGTCACCACACCAGACTGCTTCGCGAGTACCACCTGGCCAGAGTCTTGCGCAGCGCGCGCCTCGACGCCGGTTCCAACGATGGGTGATTCTGGACGAACGAGGGAGACGGCTTGCCGCTGCATGTTCGTACCCATGAGGGCGCGGGCAGCGTCGTCGTGCTCGACGAACGGGATGAGAGATGTAGCAATGGAGATAATCTGGTTCGGGGCAACGTCCATGTAGTCAATCTTGTCGGTAGAACCCGTCGTTGGCTCACCGTGCTGGCGAATTTCCGTGCGCTCAATCAAGAAGTGGCCGCGCTCATCAATGGGCGTCGTTGCCGCGCACGTCACGTGCCGTTCCTCAGTGAACGCGTCCAGGTACTCCACGTCTTTGGTAACCCGCGCTTTCACGGGAACGTGCTCGAGCGTCGAGTCCTTGGCGAGCTGCTTCGCCTGCGCGTCGGTAATGTGCTCGCCGGGTTGCAGGATGCCAGCGGTGGCTTCCCGGGCAATCTCCCCCACCGCGCTCTTGCCATCGTTCGGCACGCGGTTCACCACGCGGCGGAACGGCGTCTCGATGAAACCGAAGTCGTTCACCCGGGCGTACGAGGAGAGGTGGCCAACGAGACCGATGTTCGGGCCTTCGGGCGTGGCAATGGGGCAGATGCGACCGTAGTGCGTGCGGTGCACGTCACGGACGTCGAACCCGGCGCGCTCGCGCGAGAGCCCACCGGGACCCATCGCGGAAAGTCGGCGCTTGTGCTCGAGCTCTGCCAGCGGGTTCGTCTGATCCATGAACTGCGAGAGCTGGGAGGACATGAAGAACTCCTTTATCGATCCAATGATTGGCCGCGCGTTGATGAGCTGGTTCGGCGTGATCGTGGTGATGTCCAAGGTGGACATGCGGTCCTTGATGATGCGCTCCATGCGTGAGAGACCTACGCGAAACTTGTTCTGCACGAGCTCGCCAATTGCCCGCACGCGGCGGTTGCCCAGGTGGTCAATGTCGTCCGCGTCTTTCTGACTATTGTTGAGCTTGATAACCTCACGGATAATGGACACGATGTCGTCCTTCTGCAGGACGCGGTGCTCCTTGTCGTTCGGGAAATTGAATCCAAACCGCTGATTCAACTTGTACCGACCCACGCGGCTGAAGTCGTACCGGTCGAAGCTGAAGAACATCTTCGTGATGAGCTCGCGGGCGTTATCCGTGGTCGCGAGGTCGCCCGGTCGGATGCGCTTGTACACTTCCTTCAACCCCTCTGCCTCCGAGCGACTCGGGTCTTTCTTCAGCGTCGCGTCGAGGTACCGACGATCCGGGTTCGTGTCCACGTCTTTGAAGAGGTCTACTAATTCCTCATTGGTGCCGTACCCGAACGAGCGCAGGAGAGCCGTAATCGGCGCCTTGCGTTTGCGGTCGATCTTCACGTACAGCACGTCCTGGCTATCCGTCTCAATCTCCAGCCAGGCACCGCGGTTCGGAATGATTTTCGCCCCGTAGTACTTGCGCCCGCGCACGAACTCCGACGTGAAGAAGACGCCCGCGCTCCGGATGAGCTGGCTCACGACGACGCGCTCGATACCGTTGATGATGAACGTCCCCCGGTCAGTCATGAGGGGGAAGTCACCGAGGTAGATCTCCTGCTCCTTAATTTCGCCGGTCTTCTTGTTCACGAGCTTCGTGGAGACGCGGAGCGGTGATTCGTAGGTGACGTTCTTCGCCTTCGCCGTCAACTCGTCGAAGCGCGGTTCGTCCAAGTAGTAGTTCTGGAAGGAGAGCTCCAAGTCGCGCCCAATGAAATCCCGAATTGGCGAAATTTCATCGAAGAGCTCTTTCAGGCCATCTTCGAAGAACCACTGGTAGCTTCGCTTCTGCACCTCGATGAGGTCGGGCAGGTGCGTTGCCTCGTGCAACTTGGTGAAAGTCGTCCGGTTGTACCGGGTCGTAGCACCTTCGCGGTGTACGTAGTGACGCTTCTTCGACATAGGCGCGGGTATGGGAGAAGACGGCGAGAAAAAATATTTTTTGACAACGCGAGCGGTGCGTGCTTCAGACAAGCACGTGGCAACCACTCTGCACCGAGGCCGGACACAAAACGCCTCCTTCCAAAACGTGGTTCGGAAAGAGTTGCGCAGTCCGTCCTGCTACTGGGTGTGGTGCATGCGTGAGAGGCCTTGCCCCGTGAAGTGTCTGAGGGGCGCTCAATCTCCCGTACGTGGGGAGGAGCTTAGGTTGTGGATAACTTGAACGTACAAGGAACCCCCACCCTTGTCAAGAGCAAAGGGTGTGGATAAACACAATCCTACTCTTTCCCGGGCTTCTGGGCTTGTGGAGCGAGCTCTCCAGCAATGCTTCTCGCCCACTCCTCTACGAGACGCTGATTCTCATCAAGCCGGAAGAAGTACCCATCAATGCGCAATGGCTGAGCGACCGCTACCCCGCCGAGCTCCTGCACGAAGGCGACGAGCTTGTCAGCGGCAGCGCAGAACTCCGTGTAGCTGCGGTCGCCAAGGCCGAAGACAGCGAAGCGCTGACCGGAAAATTTCTGTCCGCCGAGTCGGGCGCGCAACTCGAGGAAGTGCTGCTGCATCTGCCCTTCGAGTCGACCATCTGCGCTCAGTGCATCCCACGTGCACGACCCGAAGACGACCAGATCGGCACCGCGGAGGTCATCCGCCTGCGTATCAGCAGCAGAGAGAACACGAACGTCGACGCCGTGCTGGACGAGGACATTCTGGACCACGAGCGCGGCTTCACGCGTGCTCCCAGCATTCGTACCGTAGATGATTGTCGCCTTCATAGGGAGGAGTTCACCTGCATCATCGCACGAGTGAGCACCCTACGCAACTCGTGGCTGCACGTGCTCTCGCCACTCCTCCCGCACGACCTGGCGGTCGTCCCACGGAATGAGCGTGCCACCCGCAACCGCCATGACTTCTTCCCCGCCCTTCCCCGTGATGAGCAGGACGTCGTTCGGCTGCGCGTGCTGTAGGATCCAGCGGAGCGCCTGTCGTCGGTCGGTGATGCCGCGCACG
>JBGSPR010000048.1:0-7454 GCA_041738495.1 Patescibacteria group bacterium | reverse complement strand
AGAGAACATCAACCACCTCCTGCAGAATCCGGACTTCAAGTTCATCAAGCACGACTTGACGGAGACTCTTGACCTGGAGAAGTTTCCTGAGCTCCACCCATTCAAAGTTGCGTTCCAAGGCGTGCAGGAAATCTACAACTTCGCTTGTCCTACCTCGCCGAAGGAGTACACGCGCGTGCCCATCGAGACGCTCTTGGCGAACGCGATTGCTTCACGGAATTTACTCGATCTCGCAGTGAAGTACGAAGCGAAGTACCTCCTCGCGTCCTCGTCGGCCATCTACGGAGAGCCGGTGGATTCCCAGCCGTTTCGCGAACAGTACTGGGGGTTCGTCGACCCGGTAGGGCCGCGCAGTTGCTACAACGAGGGTAAGCGATTCGCGGAGAGCCTCACCATGACCTACCGCGAGCAGAAGAAGGTCGACGCGAAGATCGTTCGCATTTTCAATACCTACGGCCCGCGCATGCGCCTCACTGACGGGCGGCTCATACCCGACCTCGTGAAGAGCGCGCTGGCGGGGGAGCCGCTGCAAATTTACGGTCGTCCAGACGCCACGAGTACGTTCTGCTACGTATCCGACCTCATTGACGGCGTGCTGAAGATGATGAAGTCGTCCTCTGGCGGCCCCATTAACCTCGGTAGCGCCGAGCCCGTCCTCTTGGTAACTGTTGCCGAGAAGGTGCTTGCGCTCACGCAGTCCAGCAGCCCCATCGAGCACGTGGATGCTCACCCCTTTGCCAGTCGGCAGGGCGCTCCTGACATTCGGCAGGCGCAGGAAAAGCTTGGGTGGTTCCCGACGATTCCGCTGGAAGACGGTTTGCTCCAGACAATTGAAGCAATGAAGGCAAGTCGTATCCTCACCTACGAACCAGCTGCATGAGCACGCGCATACTCGTAACCGGTGGAGCGGGATTCATCCAACACCACCTGCCAGTACCAAACCGGTCAGCGATTATAATTCCTTGGTTATGCGTATTTTAGTAACAGGTGGTGCTGGATTCATTGGCTCGCACCTCGTGGACGCGCTCGTCGCGCGTGGCGAGGACGTGTACGTACTCGACGACCTCTCTTCCGGGAAGCGTGAGTACGTCCACGCGAAGGCACACTTCACAGAGGCAGACATCCGCACTGCCGCAGCGCAGGATGTGGTTCGTCGAGTGAAGCCAGAAGTGGTGTTCCACCTTGCGGCGCAGAAGAGCGTTCCAGAATCACTCAAGCATCCAGCGAAGGATGCCAGTATTAACCTGGTTGGCCTGTGCAACCTGTTGGAAGCTCTACCGAGTGTCGGGCTGGAGAAATTCATTTTCGCATCAACCGGTGGCGCCATGTACGGTGATCGCGCCTCGTTACCTGCTCGCGAGGACATGCCCGCGGCACCCTCTGCGCCCTACGGTTTGGCGAAGTACGCGTCTGAGCGCTACCTGGAGCTCTGGAGTGGCTTGCACGGCTTTCCAGTGACGTGCTTGCGCCTAGCCAACGTCTACGGCCCGCGGCAAGACCCGTACGGAGAAGCTGGCGTCATTGCCATCTTCTGCAAGCGGGCGGTGAGTGGCCAGCCCATGCGTGTGTTCGGAACCGGGGAGCACACACGCGACTACGTGTACGTGGAGGACATCGTCCAGGCGTTCCTCGCAGCCCTGGATACTGGTACCCCTGGCACGTTCAACATTGGGTCAGGGGTGGAAACCTCGGTCCTGGATATCGTGCGCACGCTCGAGCACATCGCGCAGAAGCCGCTATCCATCGACCACCAGCCCGAAGTCGTGGGTGAGATGGAGCGGAGCGCCCTGGATGCGCAGCGGGCTGCGGCATCGCTGAAGTGGCACCCGCAGAGCGACCTCGCGGCGGGCGTGCAGCGTACGTTCGATTGGTTTGCCTCGCACCCTGAAGCGTAATCCTATGGCACTCGCGAAACGCAAGAAGCAGGTGGTTACCGTGGTCGGCCTCGGGTACGTTGGTTTGCCGCTGGCGGCGCTCGCCGTGGAGAAGGGCTACCGCGTGTACGGGATTGCACGCAGCCGGCAGAAGGTGAGCGCTATTAACCGGGGCACGAATACCCTGCCAGACGAGCCAAGCATTAGCGCAACAATCGCGAAGAAGCGGATTGCGGCAACTACGGCGTACGACGTCGTTCGGAAGTCTGACGTCGTAGTCGTGTGCGTGCCGACCCCCGTGGATCACCAGTACAATCCCGACTTGGGCCCCATCATTTCTGCGTCGAAGGGGATTGCCAAGAACCTGAAGAAAGGGCAGCTCATCATCATCGAGTCAACGATTAACCCTGGCGTGTGCGAGGAAGTCGTCCTGCCTATCCTGGAAGCAACCGGGAAGCGGGTAGGGAAGGACTTCGAGCTCGCGCACTGCCCGGAGCGCATTGATCCAGGAAACCCGAAGTGGAACGTCCGGAATATTCCGCGGTGTGTGGGCTCGGTAACGCCTCGTGGTGCGAAACTCGCGGCCACGTTCTACCGCTCCATCCTCGAAGCTGACGTGCGGGTCATGAAGTCCATCAAGGAGGCAGAGGCAACGAAGATCATCGAGAACACATTCCGCGACATAAACATTGCCTACGTGAACGAACTCGCGAAGTCGTTCGACGTGCTCGGTATCGACGTGCACGACGTCATTCAAGGCGCGGCCACCAAGCCGTTCGCATTCATGGCGCACTACCCATCTGTTGGGGTGGGCGGCCACTGCATTGCTGTGGACCCGTACTACCTCATCGAGCGGGCTCGCCAGGCAGGCTTTGACCACAAGTTCCTCAAACTGGCGCGGGAGATAAACAACAGTATGCCGGCGTACACGGTCGGCAAGCTTCAGGCGGCGTTGAACGAACTCGGACTGCCCATGAAGGGGACGCACGTTGGTGTGCTCGGCCTCTCGTACAAGGCGAACGTTGGGGACATTCGCGAGAGCCCTAGCCTGAAGGTCATCGACCTGCTGGAGCAGAAGGGCACGAAGGTTCACGTGTACGACCCGTACTTCCCCGAGCGCTCTACCGAGAGTACTCTCCAGAAGTTCCTCCAAAAGTGCACGGCGATTATCCTGGCGACGAACCACAGAGTTTTCGTGGAGCTCAAGCCAACCGCGTACAAGCAGGCGCGAGTACGTGTTGTCATTGATGGAAAGAATGCGCTCGATAAAAGTGCTCTCCAGAGGATTGGCATTGTGTACAAGGGGATTGGGAGATGAACGTTGCTGTAGTCATTCCAGCGTTCAACGAGGGGAAGGTTATTCGGGATGTTCTCCGTGAACTCAGCACCACTGGGTATCGACTCATTGTCGTAGATGATGCTTCGGAAGATGGAACAGCAGTGGTTGCAAGAGAATTCACATCGGATGTGTTGGAACACCTCATCAATCGGGGGCAGGGCGCCGCCTTGAAAACTGGAATTCAGTACGCCTTGCAGACAGGTGCTGACATCATCGTTACGTACGATGCTGACGGGCAGCACCGGGTAGAAGACATTAAGTCCCTGGTACGACCGATTGAAGCCGGTGAGTGCGAAGTCACACTTGGGTCACGGTATCTCACGGAGCTCTCAACGCAGCGTGTGCCCTTTATGCGGAAGGTGCTCCATCGACTAGCGGTCGCCTACACGAATGTGACTACGGGTCTTCATCTAACAGATACGCACAACGGACTGCGGGCATTCACGGCAAAGGCGGCACAGCGCATTCAGTTCCAGCAGGATCGTATGGCACATGCTTCGGAGATTCTTGAGGAAATTGCACGGAAGCACATTACCTTTAAGGAAGTGCCGGTCACTGTGCGCTACACCGAGTACTCCTTGGCCAAGGGGCAGCATGTGGGTGATTTCGTGAAGATTTTGTTCAAGATATTCATCAATAAGCTGAAGTAGTATGGTTATTAAAATTCTCATAACCATCTTCGTTGCCTTCGCAGTTTCGCGCGTGTACCTCCGTTACCGCGACAAGAGCTTTGGTATATTCGCCCTGGTTTTTTGGTCTCTCATTTGGGGGATTGTGCTCTTTTTTGCATGGCTACCTCGGTCCAGCGATACGATCGCACGCGTCCTGGGTGTAGGTCGCGGCGTTGAGGCGCTCCTTGCGATAGCGGTAGTTGGGTTATTTTACGCGGTTTTTCGTCTGTACGTAAAGCTTGAATGGATTGAGCATGAGATAACGACGTTCGTGCGCAAGGTTGCCCTTCAGAAGAAGCACAAGTGATCGGGGAATTCTTTTTCTACATTGGCGGGGGGCTGCTCGTCTGGCTTTACCTTGGGTATCCCATCGTAACGTTTGCACTTGCGTTCTTTCGAAAGCCGACGAATCGTCAAGCGCAATCTACGCCCTCGGTGGCGGTACTCATTATTGCGTACAACGAGCGGACAGTCATAGCCAAGAAGATTCAAAATACCCTCGCGCTTCGGTATCCATCTGGGGAGAAGCACATTGTGGTTGTGGATAGTGACTCTACTGACGGCATGCGAGAAGAAGTGGAGAAATTTGCGAAAGACGGCGTGCAGTACCTCAACCAGGAGAAGCGTGAAGGCAAGGCCTCAGCTATTCACTTTGGCGTGCAGAATGTTTCTACTGACCTCATTCTCTCGACGGATGCGAATGCGTACTTCGCGCCCGATGCCCTTGAACAGATGGTTTCGTACTTTGCCGATCCAAAAATTGGCGGTGTGACCGCGGCTATGCGCCAAGTGGCGACTACCGGCCAGGCCGCTGAAACTGAAAGTGAAAGGTACTGGCAGTATGAGCGCTCCATACGCCGTGCGGAATCACGCCTAGCATCTGTGTGTAACCTGAGTGGTGAAGCAGCACTTTTCCGACGGGGAATCTTGGCTACCCGGGAGTTCTCATCCTGGTACCCAGCAGGTACGGCTGATGACCTCTCTCTTAGCATTACCTTGGTGCGGGCTGGATTCCGGCTTGCCTACGCGGAGCGTGCAGACGTGTGGGAAGTGGCACCCACAACGTACAATGATTATTTTAAGCAGAAAGTTCGGATTGTGGTACAAACAATTTCCACGGTCTTTGCATCTTGGTTCAAGTTACTGCGCAAGCCAAGCGGGTACAGCTACTGGGTTTTCCCAAATCGGAAAGTGCTGCCTCTGCTCTCACCTGCGTGTTTTCTTCTCATGCTCCTTGGCGTAGCATTCATGGCTTGGCCTTTAGCCGTTGCTGTTTTGGGATTCTATGGCTGCTTGCTCACCCTGCGCCTTTTCAATCTCCCGGGAGGATTTCTGCGTGCCGGGGTTCAGGCAGGGGCACTCTTTGGCTTACTGAATGTGGCTGTGGTGCTTGGGTGGGCCCGGTTCTTCCGAGGGAAGCGGTATACAATGTGGGATCAAGCGGCGAGTACTCGTTCGAGCGCCCCTAAAGTAAAATGACGCATGGGTAATGCTAGTCGAAGGCAAAGAATGTTCCCGCTCCTGACCGTAGGGGTGGTAGCGCTTGTAGGAGCGTCGCTTATTGGCTTGTATGTGTACCAGGTGCACGGAGCCGAGTTTTTTGGGTGGGATGCACCGTACTACATTGCAAAAACGAAGACGCTTGTGGAAGATGGCTTACCCGCACTCATTCGAACGCATGGTGGTTTGCGCATCGGGTATACCCTGCTCAGTGGTCTGGTGGCGGTCGTGACGCCACTTTCCTACCTTGAGGTTGAACGATACCTGCCGTACTTCTTCATCGCCGCAATCGCTTTTTCCAGTGGATGGTTCGTGCTGCAGATGTTCAAGAAAACGATCCTCGCATCCATTGCCGTGGTCGTTTCGTGCTCGTACTTCGGCCTTACCGACCTTGCACTTCGGAATAACTCTGACAATCTCTTTGCCTACGCGCTTCTTGGGATTCTCTTGAACATTTTTGCGGCATACTTTCGAGAGCGCCTGTCACCTCGAGCCACTTTTGGATTGTCTGCCTGCGTGCTTGTTATCATTGGCGTTACACACCTAGAAACGTATGTCCTCGCTGGGATACTGTGCATCCTCATGCTGGTCATCTTCGGAATTTTCATGCGGGCGCACCTACGCGCGTGGTGGCGGCTAATGAGGCCATTACTTGCTTCCGGTGCCACCGCAACCGTTGTCGTGTTTGCTCTCTGGGGCCCTCGGCTGTTCCAGGTGACGGATGCCGTATCGGTGCACGCCGGGAGTACGCCTGTGGATCAAGCGGTAACCGCCTACCAGCTGCCGATTTCCCCGAGTACGATTTTTTCCGCCATTAATCAGCCGTATGCGTTGGTCTGGGCGGTACCTCTCCTCATTGCCGCTGGCATAGTGTTGGTTCGGCGCTTGCGTCAGGCAGACCGTTTGAGCATCTTGGTATGCGCTTGGACGTTAGCATTCGTCGTGGCCTACGTTATTTTCTGGATCGCTCAGTTTGACTATAACTTTTTCATTCGTATTGTTTCACTGCTACCCGTTGGCGTCCTGGTCGCAGTCGGCGTTGCCGCTGTGCGAACCAAGGGGGTTATCGTGCAGCTTGCACTGCTTGTCGTCACGGTCGTTGGGTTTACATCCCTTCTCGCGTCCCACATTCGTACATCAAAATCGCATGCCCCCGAGGGGCTGGTTGAGCAAATCCAGGAAGTTGCCCAGTTTGCGAATAGGAATTGGCCGCCAACTGAACCGGTATTCATTTCCTCAACGACAACGAAGCACGATACTGGTGAATTTGCTACGTATACTATGTGGCAGAACTGGATTGCTGCTTCGACCCCGGAACATTTTTCACATCCCATAGCCCTGCATTTTGGTAAACCAACAGACTTAGAGAAATGCAAAGCATCGCAACCGGTACAGTCCACGCAAACTGAGTATTTCGATGTCAGTGCGCAGTCTGTGGCTACGATTTGCGATACTTATGGTACGCCGAAACAATACTTCATTCTTCGTGCCATCAGCAAAGCTTACTTCGACCAGTTGAAACCCGCGGGCGAGATCGTTGCGCCCGGCGTACTCCTCGTTGCAACAACTCCTTAGATTGGGCGTCGTCCGTAGCGCCTTTGCACACCATCCCGTACAGCCTGGAATATAGTTTTTGCGTTGGCAGTGCGGTGACGACGTAGTGATAAGTACAGGTAGCCCAGGATGTTCCGCGGGGCGTACACGAGAAGGAAGTAGATGAGAAACGCTCCCCGTTTCAGGGTTGAACGGGCGAACAGCAGTTTATTGCGGAGCATGTAGTAGAGGTAGGTTTTTGAGAGGTACTGCGCCGTGGCGGCCACTCGGTGCCAGGCCACTGCTTCGGGTACGTACTCTAGTTTCCAACCCGCACGCCGAACACGACGGCAAAGGTCGGTTTCCTCAAAGTAGGCGAAGTAGCGTTCATCAAAGTAGCCAACCTGCTGGCAGATCGTTTGACGAATGAGCAAGCAGCACCCTGAGATGTAGCCGAGAGCTTGGTGAACTGTTGCCGCGGGAAGCAAGGAGTTCGAGGTGCGGCCCCGACCAATGAGCCGGTAGTTATCGCGCCAG
>JBGSPR010000022.1:0-6365 GCA_041738495.1 Patescibacteria group bacterium | reverse complement strand
AGCAGGTGCACTTGGCGATTGCCGCGCCCGCGTTCGGCTACGGCGACAAGCGCAACGACGCGCTCTCGCTGCTCTCCGTCATCCTGGGTGGTACTATGAGCTCCCGGCTCTTCATCGAAATTCGCGAGCGTCGCGGGCTATGCTACTACATTCGCTCGAGCGTGAATCCCTACGAGCAGGTTGGGCACTTCATGGTGCAGGCTGGCATCGACAAGCGGCGCATAACCCAAGCAATTCCCGCTATCGTCCACGAGCTCGTGCAGGTCGCCCAGAAGGGTGTGTCCGCCGAAGAACTCACCTGCGCCAAGGAGTACGTGAAGGGGAAGTTCATCCTCTCTCTCGAGGACTCCGAGAACGTTGCGGGTTGGCTGGGCAAGCAAGCGCTCTTCGAACGATCAGTGCGCACGACAGCGCAGCGACTCGCGGCAGTGAACGCGGTGACGCAGCGGTCAGTGAACGCAGCAGCGGCACACGTGCTCCGCCAACGCGCATTCCGCCTAGCCATCATCGGCCCGTACGCATCCGCACAGCCATTCGCCAAGCTTTTGCGCCATACCGCCTAGCCGCGGTATACTGGCGACATGGAACCTGAGCACCGCATGGTGAGCGTCAACATCTCAACATCCACGATGCTCCGCCTCGTGGCGGTCGTGCTCATCTTGGCGTTCGCGTACGCAATTCGCGAGGTATTCGTGCTCCTCCTCGTGGCGGTCGTGCTGGCCACGGCGCTCGATCCCTGGGTGGACAAACTCCAAACCCGCCGGATTCCGCGCACGCTCGGTCTCATCATCATCTACGTCCTGCTCTTCGGCGGCATCAGCGTCATCCTCGGCTTGCTCATCCCACCCCTCGTGAACCAGTTCAGCGAGCTCACGCAGAACTTCCCGGCTATCTACCAGAAGTTCCTCGATGAATTCCAAGCCCTGCGGGACCTCTCCGGCCAGGCAGGCGTGCAGCAGAACATCACCTCTGTGTTGCAGAACATTCAGGGGAGCGTGGCGAGTGCTGGGAGTAGCGTATTCTCTGCGGTGAGCGGGTTCTTCGGTGGGGTCATTGCGTTCATTGCAGTGCTCATCATGACCTTCTACATGGTCACGGAAGAGAGCGGCATGAAGAAGTTCTTCCGCTCCATTGCACCACTCAAGTACCAACCCTACCTCCACGAGCTCATCACGAAAATTCAGTTCAAGATGGGTGGGTGGCTACGTGGGCAACTCCTCCTCCTGCTCATTGTTGCAATCATGAGCTACATTGGCTTGCTCATCCTCGGGGTGAAGTACGCGCTCGTGCTCGCGCTCTTCGCCGGCCTCATGGAGCTCATCCCGATGATTGGTTCCACGATTGGCGCCATCCCCGCTGCGTTCATTGCGTTCACCCAGAGCCCCACGAAGGGTGTGCTGGTCATCGCGCTGTACATCGTCATCCAGCAGTTGGAGAACAATATCATCGTGCCCAAGGTGATGAAGAGCACCACGGGTATCCACTCCATCGTCACCATCATCGTTCTGCTCATCGGCGCGAAAGTGGCGGGCTTGCTGGGGGTCATCCTCGCTGTTCCGGTAACGCTCATCGTCATGACCGTGTACCAGGACATCTTCGGCAAGCGACGGGAAGCCGAACTCACTCTGGAGCAGTAACACCCAACCTCGTATGCAACGTCGCGTCCCACTGTTGATGACGACGCCAATTTACTACGCCAACGGCGCGCCGCACGTTGGTTCGGCGTACACGACCATTGCGGCAGACGTCGTCACCCGCGCGTACCGCCAGCAAGGCCGGAAGGTCTTCCTGCTCACGGGAACGGACGAGCACGGCCAGAAGGTTGCGGATACGGCAGCGCGCGCCGGGGTGGAACCGCAAGCATTCGTCGACCAGCAAGCGCGGGCGTTCCAGCAGGCGTTCGAAAAGCTCGGGATTGCGTTCGACCGATTCATCCGCACGACCGAACCGGACCACGAAGCCGGCGTCCAGACATTCCTCACCCGGTTGAAATCCGCCACCACGCCGGCAGGGCGACCCGCGGTCTACGAAGGCACGTACGAGGGCTTGTACTGCCAGGGTTGCGAGCGCTTCCTCACCGAGAAGGAGTTGGTGGATGGGAAGTGCCCCCTGCACAGCAGCGTGCCCCAGCGCCTGAAGGAGAAGAACTGGTTCTTCCGTTTGACCGACTACCTGCCCGCGCTGCGGAAAGCCATTGCGTCGGGAGAGCTTGGCATTCAGCCTGCAGCCGCAAAGCAGGAAGTGCTCGGGTACTTCAAGCAGGGCGTGCAGGATTTTTCCATATCTCGCGAGAACGTGCGCTGGGGGATTCCGCTGCCATGGGAACCCGCGCAGACTGCGTACGTGTGGGTAGACGCACTACCGAACTACCTCACAGGCGTGGGCTACGGTCGCGACAGTCGAACCTACCGAACGTGGTGGCGCGGCGACGTCGTGCACGTCATGGCGCGCGATATCCTGAAGTTCCATGCCGTGTACTGGCCAGCGCTCTTGCTCGCCGTAGGCGAGCCTGTGCCGAGTACGATTGTGGCGCACGGGTTCTTCACGGTGAATGGTCAGAAGATGAGCAAGAGCCTGGGCAATGTCGTGGACCCGCTGGACGTGGTGAGTCGCTACGGCGTTGACGGCGCGCGGTACCTGTTGCTCACTGCGTTCCCGTTCGGGCAGGATGGTGATCTCCCCGTCGGGCGCTTTACCGAGAAGTACAACGCAGACCTCGCCAATGGCTTGGGGAATCTCGTCTCACGCACGACGAACATGGTGGAGCGGTACCTCGGCGGAGTGGTGAAATTGGCCAAGGCACCGAAGTCGCTCGCGCGTGTGGCCGCGCAGACCACCAGCTTCCAGTTCAGCGAAGCGCTGCAGAGCGTGTGGAAGACGGTCACTTGGGCGAACCAGGCAATTGATCGCGCGAAGCCGTGGGATCTGGGGAAGAGCTCGCGCGCTGCTGATCGGAAGAAACTGGAGACACTTCTCGCACAACTCGTTGCCCAACTGCGGGAGGTGAGCGCCGCCCTCGCGCCCTACATGCCTGCAACTGCCAAGGCAATCGATGTGTCGCTCCGCGCGAAGCGCATTGTTAAATCGCCACCCCTTTTCCAACGCGTTGTATGAGTACGGTGGATATCACACTGCTCGTGCTCTGGGGCGGCTTCGTGTGGGCGGGTTTCTGGTACGGCCTCATCCAAACGCTCGGGGGCGTGGTTGGCGTCGTTGCCGGATCGATCATTGCGGGTCGGACGTACGCCGTGGTGGGGAGTTGGTTGGGCGCAGCGGGGGACCGGGCAGGTCTGGCTGAGTGGCTGGCCTTTACAACAATCTTCGTCGTCGTGAACCGCGCCGTGGCCATGGCGACTGGAACTGTTGGGAAAGTTCTGAACGTAGCGAAAGTCGTACCCGGAGTTGCTTCGGCGAATCGCCTGGGTGGTGCGCTCGTCGGCCTGGTGGAAGGCGCGCTCGTCCTCGGCCTCCTCATCAACCTTGCGCAAACTCTGCAGGTGAGCGAGCGCCTGACCGCGTACCTCGAGGGGTCACGCATTGCCGATCTCCTCGGGGCGGTAGGAGGGAGTCTCATGCCACTCTTGCCTGAAGCAATTCGCAGCGTAACCTCAATTCTCAATGCCTAGTGGAGAGCTTTTCATCGTCGCAACGCCAATTGGCAACTTGGATGACCTCAGCCATCGCGCGCGGGAAGTGCTGGGGCACGTCCGCGCCATCCTCGCCGAAGATACGCGCGAAGCCGCGAAGCTCCTGCAGCACATTGGCGCCGAGAAGGAGCTCGTGCGGTACGACGAGCACACCCGAGGTGCGCGGGAAGATGCCATTCTCGCACGCCTCACGCAGGGTGAGTCATTGGCGCTCGTTGCTGACCGCGGTACGCCGAACATCGCCGATCCGGGTGGCCGGCTCGTGGAACGTGTGTACCGAGAGTGCCCGCACGTGCGCGTTACCCCCATCCCCGGTGCATCTGCTATGGCCACTGCACTCTCGGTGTGCGGGTTCCCACTCCAGAAGTTCACCGGCTACGGCTTCTTGCCGCTCAAGAATGGCCGCCAGACTATCCTCAAGAACATGGTCGCTGATGAGCGCCCGGCGGTGTTCTTCGAGTCGCCGCACCGCATTGAAAAAGTCCTCCAGTTTTTCATTGAGAATTGTCCGGAGCGCGAAGTCTTCGTAGCTCGGGAGCTCACCAAAACATTTGAACACCTCTACCGCGGCACACCGGCACACGTACTTGCCGCGTTACGCGCTGATGCCGTGAAAGGGGAGTTCACGGTAGTGCTGGGACCGAGGAAGTAGGGGGTGTATACTAGGCTTATGAAGTGTGAGTTCAATGCTTGGCAGAGAGGATTGATTGGCATTGCATGTGCCACTTTCTTTTATTGCGGAGCCTCTGAAGTCGGCGCGTACGGTACGACAGCTGTTGGCCCATCGCCCCTGCTCTTTCAGGGTAGTGGGCAGAGCACTACTCTTCCCAGTTGGTACCGATCAATCTACGGTGCGAGTATTTTTAGCGGCGATCTCCTCGGTGACGGCAGCACCTTCATCGGTTTCACATCCGATAACCACCCAGGAATTAATTTATTGGTGCTTGATGGATCCACTTGGGTAGCCGCGGGCAGCTCCGGAACTGGCGTCGAGCCTTTTAGTGTCCTCGATAATATCGAATCAGTAACTCTGGGAACGAGTGGCGCACTCGCAAATTTTTCTGGAACAGCACGACGAGATCTCATTTTAGGAGCGCGGGGTGACAACGTTGCTGAAGAAATTCGTTACGATGGAAAGAAGCGCACTCCTGTAGCATCGGGCGTAGCCTGGTTTCGCTACTCCACAGCTGATGGATTTGTAAAGCAGCACAGTTTTTTCCCTTTTGGACAGGACTACAGTGGTGGCGTGAATGTCGCCGCGGGTGACGTGACAGGCGACGGTATTGATGAAATTATAGTTGCAAAGAATGCAGGCAATCGCCCCGATGTAGCCATTTTTACAAAAGAAGGCTCCTTCCTGTACAGCTTCAGTGTGTTCGAAGCGGAATTTCGAGGAGGCGTGAATGTCTCCGCTGTTGATTTTACACGTGACGGTCGCGATGAGGTTGTCGTTGTGCCGCAGAGTGCTCGTGAGGCAGAGGTGCGCATTGTCAATTCCACTACTGGCGCGGTACTCCACTCCTTCATTGTCTTTCCAGGCCAGAAGAGCGGTGCCAGCGTGAGTGTCCATGAGGCTGGCCAGCACATTGTCGTTGGTACCACTGCTGGCGTGAGCCCACAAGTGCAAGAGTACAACCTCTACACCTCAGTGCTCGATGGGGTAAACATTGCGCCGTACCAATCTGGTTTCCGTGGTGGCGTGGAAGTTGCGTACTTGCCCACGAGTAACCATCAATTTGTCGTTGCTCATGGGGCGAAGCACCTCACCAAGACGCAGCTATTGAGCTACGACTGGTGGTTCGATAGCAAACCGAAAGGACGTCTACGGAAAGATGGCACGCCAATCCCAGCGCTTTTCGATGCTGACGGAAAGGTTCTTGCAGAGTACGGTGCGGTGCCGCCTGGTTCTAGCGTATCCGTTGCGGATGTCGATGGTGACGGCACAGACGAAGTCGCCTTCGGCTCCCCACCAGGGCGAGCACCACGGGTGTGGCTCTACCGTTCGAGTGGGAAGCTCATTCGCTCATTCCCTGTATTTGATACGAAACTTCGCACCGGCATCACCGTCGCACTCGTGCCAAAAGTTGGGGACCGTGGCGCGCTGGTTTTCGTCACACCTAGGAATGGCGCGCAATCTGTAGTTCGGCAGTATACGATTGAAGGCGCGTACACCGGGAAGAACTTTCGAGTCCACGCACCTTCGTTCACAAAAGGCATCATGCTCATCGTTGGGCACTTTCAAGGTGGGAGTGAGTACGAAATAGTTACGCTACCGCGCAAAGCTAATCTCCCAATGAAGCTTTTCTCTATTCATGGCAAGCTCCTTCGCCAGCGCAGTATAAAAAATTCGCAGCAACCCGTCGTGCCGTACGCATCGAGCATTGCCGTGCTGCCCGATGCAAATGGCGATGGCACAGATGATATTGTGCACTTCTCAGGACCGCCGAATTCCATTGTCTTCTACACTTCTTTTAGTGGCCGAACGCTAGAAACCTTGTGGAGCTACCAGGACGCAGAAAACTGGCTTACCGAAACCCCTCCCTTCCAGGCGCTGATCCGATCTGATAGTGCAGAGAAGAATTTTGGCCAAATTACCGCGAGTAGTGTCGGGGGGCGTACGAAACTCGCATTCGGCCTCGCTGGCAATGTCGGTCCCGTCATAGTAGCGACAGGCCCACTTGAGTCTGATCGAAATATTATCACAACGTACCCTTCAAC
>JBGSPR010000073.1:0-3181 GCA_041738495.1 Patescibacteria group bacterium | reverse complement strand
CGCGATCGCTTCCAGAGTCACGGGCCGGCGTACTACCGGCGTCTCGCTGAGCACCTCCCGCCCGAGTGCTTGCGCGTGTACGTGGCGGTGTACCAGGACACGCCGGTGGCAGCGAACCTCGTGGTGCACGCGGGCGACACGGCGACGTACGTCCACGGGGCATCGGGTAACGCACACCGCAACGTCATGGCGCCGCACCTCTTGCAGTGGCGGCAAATTCTGGATTCGAAGTTGGCCGGGGAGCGGTGGTACGATTTCTTCGGCGTTGAAACGCCCCAGCGCCGGCGTGCCAGCAAGCAGGGCGCGAGCTGGGCAGGCATCACCCGATTCAAGCAGGGCTTTGGCGGCCAGGTTGTCTCGTACCTCCCTGCATACGAGTTGCCGTTGAAGCGAAACTGGTATAGGCTGGTGCGTGCAGCTCGCATTCTCCGCGGCTAAGTATGGAACGAGAGTCGCTCGCACCCCACGAAGTTGCATCACCCTTCCTCAAGGTCGAGGTGGATGGTGAGCACAAGTACTTCACCAAGCAGTGCACTGCGTGCGGGCAGGAGTTCCGCACTGCCGTGCCGCGGAAGTTCTTCCGTAATCCAGACGACGAGTCTACTCAACTCGCTGCGAATGGGAGTGGAACGATTGACGGGTACGATAGTATTCGCTCGGCGGACGTTGAGCGGAACATCTTCGCGTCCACCTGCGCGGATACCCAGCGCAATGCGAAAGCCGAACACCCTGTATGATTCGCACCGTCGTCATCTCTGCGGCTGGCAAGGGCACCCGCATGAAGGAGCTCGCCAAGGACAAGCCCAAGCACATGATTGAGGTGAACGGGAAGCCGTTCTTGTGGTACCTACTGGAGAACTTGCGCACCGCCGGGTACGAGAAGATCGTCGTCGTCGTCGGCCACCTCCGGCAGCACATCGAGGATTTCGCTGCGACGTACCCGCACCCGCTCACCATCGTCAACCAGTTTGCCGTCATGGGTGAGGAACGGTACGGGACCGCCATCCCCGTGCTCGCCGCCCGAGAAGCGGTGAATGGTAATGCTTTCCTGGCGCTGTACGGTGACAACCTGTACTCGGTGCGCGATCTCCAGGCAATGAACCACGACGACGGTCAGTGCTACGTGGGTGCTCTGTCGCGGGAAGACTACCAGAAGTACGGCGTCCTCATCCCCGACGCTGAGGGGAAGCTCAAGGAGATCATCGAGAAACCCGATCACGACGTGGGGTCGAAGCTCATCAACACCGGACTCTTCGTGTTCACCAGCGAAATTTTTCAGGCGTGCGATCGCGTGCAGCCCACGCCCCCGAAGAATGAGTACTACCTCACGGATGCGGTGACCGAGCTCGCCCGCCATGGTAAAGTGCGCATTCAGACCATCCAGGACTACTGGAAAGATTTCGGCTCGCCAGATGACGTGGGTACGGTGAGTCGTTTCCTGCACGAACGTGGCCAATGAGCTCACTCGTTGAATCATTTTCTGGTATTCGTGGTGTGTGGGGGGAGAGTCTCACCGAGGACGCGTGTCGTCGGTACGGTTTTTCGTACGGCCAGTGGGTAACGCGCCACCATGCGAATGCCACGGTCGTCGTCGGTGCGGATACGCGTCCCTCTCGACCCTACGTGAAGCGCGCGATTGAGGCAGGCATGGTAGCGGCAGGAGTGGCAGAAATTATCGACATTGGCATTCTCTCCACGCCGGCTACAGAGCACGCGGTGCGCGCATTCGGTGCAGCAGGCGGGGTGATGATCACCGCGTCGCACAACCCCGCCGAGCACAACGGTATGAAGTTCCTCCAGCCCTCTGGCGCGGTGCTGAACGCCGAGGACGCTGCGGCAGTGATTGCAGCAAGTCGGCAACCGGCTCCGGTGGTGCACAGCCGGCACGTTGGCATGAGCGACCGTCGCGGGGAGGCGATCGCGGCGTACCTAGCCCATCTGGAAGTGTCTACGCACCTCACTCGTGAGGACGTGGAGCAGTTCCACGATCGCGTCCTCTTCGATTTCAACGGCGGCGCTGGGTCGGAACCTGGTATTGCGTTCGCGAAGGAGTGGTCCATTCCTGCTGATTTCTACCACGAGTTGCCCGGGGATTTCTGGCGCGCTATCGAGCCCAACGCCACCAGCCTCACCCCCCTCGCGCACAAGCTTGCGAGTGAAGGCCTTGCATTCGCGTGTGCGTTCGACTGCGATGCAGACCGCATGGAGCTCGTCCTCCCCGCGTCGAGTAGGTTTGCCCGGGCGCAGGGGACGCCCGTTGTCTCCGGCCAATACGTACTCGGACTCGTCGTTCGCGCAGTGCTCGAGACCACTCCAGACATTCGATCCCTCCCCATTGTGACGAACGATGCGACATCGCAGCTCGTTGCCGACGTTGCGCGGGGGTTTGGCGCTACGGTTGAGGAAGTGGAAGTTGGCGAGACCAACGTGGTCACGCGCATGCTCGAACGAGGGAGCGTGCTGGGTGGTGAGGGCTCCAGTGGGGGGAGCATCGTGGCACCTGGGCAGTGCCGAGATGGACTGCAAGCGCTCGCGATTATCGTGAAGTACCTGGCGCGCAAAGGCGTTTCCCTGGATGACGCGCTCACGTCGCTCCCGCAGTTTTCCACGCTCGCCGTGAAGGTGCAGTGCCCAGGTGAGAAGCAGCGCGCAGTACGTGGAGCGCTCGTGACCGCGTACCAGAATACTGGTGCGCGTGTGGTGACGAGTGGTGGAGACGATGGGGGAGTGAAGGCGTGGACTTCAGACGACACGTGGGTGTGGTTCCGCGCGTCGAAGACTGAACCAGGCGTCTTTCGATGCATTGCCGATGCTCGGGAACGATCAACTGCCGAAGACTTGCTCGCTGAAGCCAAAGTAGTGTTTGATACAGTGGCAGCAAACGCCTAAGCGCCCGTAGTCCCGACCCGCTTGCGGGTCGAGGATCCACGACCCCGTCGTACGGGGTCGGGACTCAATGGACGCTTTCCAAAGTATGTGTCTGTAAATATTATCTGCGCCCGTAGCTCAGCTGGATAGAGCGTATGGTTCCGGTCCATAAGGTCGGGGGTTCAAATCCCTCCGGGCGCACCACAACTCACTTTGGAAAATACTGCGCTCCCGCGCTGTGCGCGGGGGAAATGTTCTGTTCCCCGCACGCGAAACTTGTGCAGTGTTTGCGCGGTGAACTCCCAGAGGGCGC
>JBGSPR010000062.1:0-9640 GCA_041738495.1 Patescibacteria group bacterium | reverse complement strand
TCATGACGAGCGTCGCCTTGTGCACGTCGTGCAGGTGCTGGATAGTTTGGAGGTTCAAGCCGTACCCCTCCCGCTCGCGGTGCGGCAAGTACACCTCAACGTCTGCGCCGAGGGCGGTGAGCGTGGTGCTCAGCACCGCGGAGGAACACACGCCATCAGCATCGTAGTCGCCGTGCACGACGATCTTCTCCTTCGCGGCAATGGCGGCGAGGATGCGGTCAACGGCAACGCGCATGTCGGTAAATGCAAACGGATCGTGGATGTCCTCACCCCAATCGGGATTGAGGAATTCATCAATTGCCGCCTGCGAGCGCAAGCCACGGTTCCACAAGAGCTGCAGGACAACGGGGTTGAGTTCCGGGAACTGCTGCTGGACATCAACAGGAACCGGTTCAGCGACGTGCCAGTGCGAGGGTTGCATGGCGTACAGTATACCAGAGAATGCTGCAGCCGCGCATTGACAGAGTCGGAACGTTCGCTACCATTGGTGGCGAACGTTCGCGCGTGCAGCACCTCACATGCCGCACGCACGCGCCCACCTTGCACTGCAAGGCTGGTCTCGTGGTCTCCCATTTCTCACTTTACGTACTCCCTATGCGCGTCCAGTTTCGGTTCCTCCGCCTCGCTACGCTCGTTGCGGTTGGTGTTTTCTTGCTCAGCGCACCAGCTGTCTGGGCGAGTGAAGCCACAGGCGCAGAGCACGTGGACATCGCCCAGGTGCTGTTCTGGATTGCCATCATCCTCATGGCTGGAAAGATTGCTGGTCTCGTGGAACGCTGGCGTCAGCCCGCAGTTCTCGGAGAACTCGTCATTGGCGTGATTCTGGGCAACCTGCACCTCGCGGGCATCAACGTGCTGGAGCCAATTACCGAGAACGGCATCATCCAGTTTTTGGCTGAGCTCGGGGTTATCATCTTGCTCTTCCAAATTGGCTTGGAGTCAAACATCCAGAAGATGCGGCAGGTGGGCATGCGCGCGCTCGCTGTCGCAATGGTGGGTGTCGTCGTACCGTTCGTCCTCGGCACCTATGTCATTGGCCCGCTGCTCCTCCCTGGCCTCTCGGCAAACGCCTACCTCTTCCTCGGTGCAACGCTTACCGCTACCTCGGTGGGCATTACCGCGCGCGTCTTCAAAGACCTGCGTCGCCTGCAAACAGCGGAAGCGCAAATCGTGCTCGGCGCCGCAGTTATTGACGACGTACTAGGTCTCATCATCCTCGCCGTGGTCTCGGCCATCGCCACATCTGGCAACGTGAGCGTTGCGGAAATTGGCCTGATAACCGGAAAGGCATTCGCCTTCCTGGCAGGCGCCATTGCTATTGGCTCCCTGCTCGCGCCTCGCCTGGGTCGCTTCTTCTCGCGGGTGAGTAGCAGTGCGGGTATGAAGCTCACCCTCGCGCTTTCCTTCGGGCTCACCGTTGCCGCGCTAGCCCAGGTCATTGGCTTGGCACCCATCGTCGGCGCGTTCGCCGCGGGACTCATCTTGGACCCCGTACACTTCCAGTACTTCGACGACCCGCACTTCGTCCGCGACGTCACGCAAGCCACCAATGGAGCGCCGGCAGACGTGCAGGCGCGCGTCCAGGATACGCTCCGCACGCACGCGCACCGGCACATTGAAGAGCTCATCGAACCGATCGGCCACTTCTTGGTGCCCATCTTCTTCGTACTCACCGGCATGAACGTGGAGCTGCGCGTGCTTGCGAACCCGCGAATTCTCCTGGTTGCTCTAGGAATTACTGCGGTCGCCTTCGCTGGAAAAATTGTAGCGGGTGCAGTGGCAGGGAAAGTGAACAAGTGGCAAGTGGGCTGGGGCATGGTTCCCCGCGGTGAAGTTGGACTGATCTTCGCCACCATTGGCAAACAGCTCGGGGTGGTGAACGACGAAGTATTCAGCGTCATCGTCATTGTTGTCATCCTCACCACGCTCCTCACACCGCCGGTCCTCGCCGCGCTACTCCGGAAATCCGAGAGCGCTACAGCTGCACCCCTGGCACGCGCGTAAACACCCAGAAGAAAAACCCGCTGGTACAGTACGTCCAGCGGGTTACCACCTCCTACACGCGTTGCGATTCTACGTAGAGCAGCTCACCGTACAGCACAACGTGCTGCTTCGCTTCTTCGAAAGCCTCTGCAACCGACGTTGCGCGGAGACGAACGAACTTCTTCCCGCACGCGAACCGGAATACTGCAAAGAGCGCATAGCCATCTGCGCACACGCCTGGCGCGCACATCCCGACCTCCTTGTGCTAGGTGTACTTCTGTAGCGTTGCTGCTATGGACGTGTTCTCAATTGGTCGTTTGACGAGCGGGATACCAGCGAGCTCCGCGCAGCTACCCTCCCACGTTGGGCGAATTTCCCGGTACAGGAGCCCAGTGGGAATTTTCTCACCCCACTCCAGGGAACGAGCAAAGGCTTCCTGCTTGTTGCTGAAGTCGTGCTTCGTCGTCTCCACCTTGTACACCCGCTTGTAGAACCAGCTGAAGGTGTTGTGGTGGTTGAACGTCACGCATGGCTGCAGCACGTTCACGTGAGCAAAGCCCGGGTGGGTAATGGCATCCTTGATGATCTGCGTGAGTTGCCCAACATCGCCGGCAAAACCTTGGGCAACGAATGACCCGCCCGCCGCAATGGCGAGGGCAACGGGGTTGAGCGCTTGCTCGAGGGCGCCCTCAGGTGTGCTGCTGGTTGGCTGTCCGTGCTCTGTGGTGGGCGCCATCTGACCCTTCGTGAGGCCGTACACCTGGTTGTCGTGGACGATGTAGGTGACGTCGACGTTCCCGCGCAGCGCGTGGATGAAGTGGTTCCCGCCCTCACCGTACCCGTCGCCATCACCGCCAAGGACGATGACCTTGAGGTCTTTGTTCGCGAGCTTCGCGCCAATGGCCACGGGGAGCGCCCGGCCGTGCAGACCGTGGAAGCCGTAGGCTTTCACGAAGCTGGACATATTGCCAGAGCAGCCAATGCCGTACACGACGAGCACCTGGCTCGGTGCGATGCCGAGTTCTGCCAGCGCGTTCTTCACGCCAGTCCAAATGCCGAAGTTCCCGCACCCCGGGCACCAGGTGGGAAAGTGTCCGCTGTTGTAGTCCGCGTTCTTCTTCTGCGGTGAAGCAGGCATAGGCCTAGGTGTGCGAGCGAGTGAAGTCGACGAGCTCTTCGACCCAGAATGGTCGGCCGTCGTACTTGAGGAACTGGTGCGTGCAGTGCAGTCCTGTGGTCTCAGCAATCACGCTCCCGAGCTGACCTGTCACGTTGTTCTCTACCAGGATAGTGCGTTTCGCCTCCTGCAGCGCGGCGCGTACGTCTGCTTCCGGGAACGGCAGGATGTACAGGATTTGCAGGATGTTCGCGCGGATGCCCATGGCCGCCAGCTTCTTCAGCGCCTCCCGGCACACGAGGGTGGTAGACCCCCAGGTGACCAGCGTGACATCTGCGTCAGCATCGCCCCACCGCACCACGCGGGGCGGGAGGGCAGCGATCGCGCTCTGGAGCTTCCGGTTGCGCTTGTCTACTTGCACGATGCGGTTCGCCGACGACTCGTCTGCGAATCCGTACTGGTCGTGCTCGTCCGAATTCGCAATGAACACGCCTCCATCCTGCCCAGGCACCGGGCGCGGGGTCACGCCCGACGGCGTGTCCGCGTAGCGGCCGTACCACTCCTTCCCCTGGTGCTCGTGCGGCGCCGCGAATCCGCCGCGCTCGGGTACCACTGCGCGCGCATCGAAGAGCGGCGTGCTCCAGTGACCTTCTGCAAGGTACTTGTCGGTGAGAATGATGACGGGCAGGTGGTAGTGCTCAGCCAGGTTCAGCGAACGAGCAGCTTCGGTGAACGCCTGCGTGGGGTCGCCAGGAGCTACGACGATGCGTGGGAACTCCCCTTGCGACGCGTGCATGATAAACCGCAGGTCACCTTGCTCGGTCCAGGTGGGCAAACCCGTCGCTGGTCCTGGCCGCATGGCGTTCACGATGACGAGCGGCGTTTCGGAAATCGCCGCGAGCCCTAGGCCTTCCACCATGAGTGAGAACCCGCCACCCGACGTGCCGCACGCTGCGCGCACCCCTGCGTGCCACGCCCCAATGGTGTTGTTCACTGCAGCAATCTCATCCTCGGCGTGCTTGGCGACAATGTTGAATGGCTTCGCGAGCTCGGCGAGCGTCATGAGGATGGATGAGGCCGGCGTCATGGGGTAGGCGCTGTACAGTTTCAACCCACCGTGGAGGAAACCCAGAGCAATAGCACTGTTCCCATCTATCACTGACCGTACGACGTTACTCTTCGGTACAATGCGCCACGGGAATGTCTCGCCCTGCAGGTCGCGCACGTAGTCGTACCCCGCCCGGCAGATGCGCTGGTTGAGTTCCACAACGGCTTGCCCTTTCTCGATGAACGTATCGTGGAAAATATCGTCCACCAACTGCAGCGGCGCGTCGAGGAGTGCCAGCGTGGCACCGAGCGCGACGGTGTTCCGCATCAAATCCTTCCCACCCTCACGCAGGGAGAGCTTGACGAGTGGGACGGGGACGAGGCGGATGTCCTGCCGATCCCCCAGCATCGCAGCATTGATGACCAACCGGTCGGGATCGTGGATGATGACCCCGCCGGACGTGAGCTCTGCTGCGTGGAGGCGAACGGTTTCCTCGTTGAGCGCAACGAGCATTTCGTTCCCCTGGTCGTGCGTGAAAATTTGCTCCTCATCCACCTGGACGACTTGCACGTTGTGCCCGCCCCGAATGAGACTGGGGTACTCGCTGTAGTCCACCGACCACAATCCAGCGCGCGTGGCGTACTTCGCCAGCATCGCCCCGGTTACCATGATGCCGTCTCCGGCAGCACCGCCAATTTTCCAGGTGAATCGGTTGACCGTTTGTTTCATGGGTATAGTATACCAAAGGGAAAAAGAAACACCTACAAAGGAGGTTCCATGCCGAGCGTTCGCATTATTACCACACCCCAGGGTGAAGCACCGCAGTGGGTGCGGGAAGCCTGGGTAGGACTCGTCCTGCCACTCAGCGTCAGCGGTTACAGCGCGGCTGGCCTAGGAGTCCTCAGCAGGGAAAGGAGCTTCGGGGGGTACATGGTCCCCACGCTCCACGCACTCCGCATTCTCGAAGCGAAGAACGCCGATGCGGCAGCATGGTGGTACGCACTGTACGGAAAACTCGATGCCGCTGACTGCCTGGTCTTCAACGATGAAGCCTGCGAGTACAGCGCCGAAGACCTCGGCTCCCTCAACTGAGGGAGCCTTTCTTACACTACTGCCTGCTGGATGCGTGCTATCTCTCGCTCCACTACTTCTCCGTCGTACTCCCCGGCGTGCGCGCTCGTGCCCTGGTACGTGGGCGCTTTCGCATCGAGGTGGAGGTTGACGAGCACGTCCTGCCCTTGCACTTCCAGGTAGGCGTGGAACCGTGGGAACTGCCCGCCTCCCACGCGCGCCGCGTAGCTGCCATTCCGCTCTGCGTGGTAGCCCAGGCGTGAGAAGAAGACGCGCGGATTCCCAACGCGTGCCAGTGGCAAGCGGCACCTCATGGTCGCGCGAAGGTGAGGCGTGCGTCAAGGATGGTTGCCGCACGCGCGGTGACGAGCACAGGATTGCAATCAATGGATTGAACGTCTGGGTGACGGGCTATGAACGTGCCCACCTGCACGATGAGCCGGACCAGCTGCGCAGACGCGAAGCTCTGCCCGCGCGCGCCGCGCAGAACTGCCCACGCCGGCGAGTGCTCCAAAAATGTTCGCGCATCGCTCTGCCGCAGCGGCGCCGTCGCGTACGCCACGCTCCGCAGGGCTTCTACGTAAATGCCGCCGAACCCCAGGAGCAGGACGGGCCCAAACTGCGGATCGCGCACTGCGCCGAGGAAGACCTCCACGCCGTTCCCTCGCTGGTCTTGCACGACAACGGACGCGGATGGCTGTGCAAGCGTTGCGGCGAACTTCTTGCGGAAGCGCGCGTACGCCGCCCGCACCATGGCGGGCGTGTGCAAGTCCAGCACGACGGCGCCGCGGTCGGTCTTGTGCAGGATTGTGGTTGCGTCCACCTTCATGACCACGGGGTAGCGCAGCCGTGCCGCGAGCCGCACTGCGTGGTCCGCACTCCGCGCACGGTACGACGGGAGTACGCGCACGCCACCACCGAGGAGGTACGCTCGCGCCTGCTCACCCACTGCGGCACTACCCGTTGTGCGGAGTGGCGCGTGAGGTGTGGGGATTGGGAGGACAGAAATGTTACTCGGCCGCGTACCCGTAACGAGTGCATCGGCGGCTCGAACGGCGACGTCGGGGAATGGGAAGGTTGGAATGCCCGCGTTTCGGAGCAAAGACGTCGCTGAAGCAATGCGCTTCCCTCCTATGAACGACGTGAGAATGGGTTTCCTCGTCACCCGCGCGAGCGCAATGACACCACTGGCAATAGCACGGCTGCGCGTGGTGAGTTGGTCGGTGATGGTAGCCACGACCATGTCCACGCGCGGGTCTGCAACAATGTTCCGCAGTGCTGCAAGGTAGCGCTCGGGCGGCGCGTCACCGATGACGTCCACGGGGTTGTGCAGTGCGGCGGCTGGCGGGAGTGCGCGCTTCAGCTGCGCCAGGGTCTTCGGGCTGAACGTTGCGAGCTGCAGCGACGAACCTGTAAGCGCATCCGTGGCGAGGATGCCCGGGCCACCGGCGTTCGTGAGGATTGCCAGGCGGTTCCCCCGAGGTCGCGGCAGCTGGTCGCACGCCGCCGCGAAGTTCAGCCAGTCAGCGATTGTCTCGACAACGATGCACCCAGCCTGACGCAGAACGGCATCGGTGAGCTGGCTACTGCCAGCCAGCGCACCCGTGTGCGACTGCGCCGCCCGAGCGCCTTGGGTACTCTTCCCAGACCGCAAGATGATGATGGGCTTCCGGCTCGCCACGCGCTGCGCGGTCTGCAAGAAGCGCCGCCCTTCCCGCACGTCCTCCAAGTACAGCAGGATGACGCGCGTGCCAGGGTCTGCAGCGAGCGCCTCCAGCATGTCTGCCTCCGAGAGGACCGCCTTGTTGCCCAAACTCACGATACTCCGAAAACCCAGCTTGTGCGTCGCTGCCCAATCCATCTGCGCCACTGCAATTGCGCCAGACTGTGAGAGCACGCTCACACCTCCAGTTGCTGGAAGGCCATCGGCGAACGACGCGTTGAGTTTGCGGTGCGGGAGCACGATGCCAAGGCAGTTGGGGCCAACGAGTGGGAGTCGTGCGCGGCGTGCAATGTCGCGCACTTTTCGCTCGAGCAGCTTCCCTGGCGCACCAGACTCACCAAAGCCCGCGCTAATGACCACCACGCTCCCCACCTTCGCACGCACTGCATCCTCGAGGATTGCCGGAATCGTTGCCGCTGGGGTTGCAATGATTGCACAATCAACCCGTGCGGGAATGGACTGCAGCGTGGGGTAGCACGTGACTCCGCCAATGCGCGTGGCCTTCGGGTTCACCGGGTACACCCGCCCACGGTAGCCGTACCGAGTGCAATTCTGAAAAATCCTATGCCCGAGTTTCGCGCGTTCACGCGATGCGCCCACGACAGCTACACATTTTGGGTTCAGCAATGGTTTCAGGTTCATACGTGCATTCTACCGCGAAGCTACCCACCTGGAAAATCGCTTACTCGGATTTTCTACAAAACGCTGGAAAAGTATCGAACTCCCCACCAGGGCAACAGTTGTAATAAGAAAGGCCCACCCAACCGCAATCTGGTAAGGCACAGCAACAAGCTGTACTACTAACCAAGACGCAAGTGAGGTAATGAGCAATGGGTGAAGTAAGTACGTTGCGTACCCTAAACGACCAAGAGATACGAGCGGACGCACACTGAGCATGTCTTGCACTCGAGGGCTAACCAAAACTGATCCAAGCGTGAAAAAAGCCCCAACTAAATGGAGAGAATTAATAAATACTGGTAACGAAAATGGCACCCGAGTGAGGAGCGTGTACACGCTCGGAATATCCCCGATAACTATCGGCACGCTGCCAAGCAGAATGCCAAACGTAAGTAAAAAAACAGCGAGGGCACTTCTATTTGGTAATTGTTTAACTCGGTCATGTATTCGTTCGTAAAAGTGGAAGAGTAGTGCGCCCATCCAAAAACCAGAAAATACCGTGGTCCACGTTAGGAACAGACCGACCGTGTAAACAACTACGCGAGCCCACGACCAGCGCACGAACGCACCAATGCAAAGCACGATGAGTGATCCATACCAAATGTAGTGAATCATCCAGAGGTTAGAATTGTACGTCGACGCATTCATCCAGAGCGCATCCCACACACCCTGTCGAAGCGCACCGAAGAATTCTGGCTGCACGGGCCACTGCCACGCGAGCCACGGGGAGAGGGTCAGCTGTGCCGCGCTTGCGTGCACGCCAGCGCTCCAGCGCATGAGGGCGTACGCCACCAGCGTTGATGCGGCGATGGGGAGCATGAGCCGAAGGTACCGGCCGACGAGCATAGTCAGGCGCGGTGTGAAGCTGGCCTGCCCGACCTTACGCAGGATCACGAACGCGCTCAGCGCGATGAAGAGGTGCACGGCGAAATTCCCGTTCGTCACAAAACCTAGCGGGGTAGCGTAGAACGCCCGCTCCCACGGTACGTGCACCATACTCTCACGCCCAAAGATAATCGCAGGGAAGAATGCTGCGGCGAAGTGATTGAAGTAGACAATCACCGCCGCGCCGCCGCGTAAGCCATCGAGGTACAGGAGTCGTTCCATGCTGTGTAGTATAGCAAGACTAGGCACCGCACTCGTGCCCGTGAAATCTCGACCAGGATCACTACCGGTCGTTCTTCCCGTCTTTCAGTTTAATGGTCTTCTTGCACGCGTCCGCAACCTCCAGGTTGTGCGTGACCATGAGGAAAGTTTGGTTGTTCTCACGGTTGAGCTTCTTCAAGAGGTCAATAATCTCCAGTGAGGTCGCGCTGTCGAGCTCGCCTGTTGGCTCATCTGCCAGGATGATGGCGGGGTTGTTCACTAGCGCGCGGGCGATTGCTACCCGCTGCTGCTGCCCACCCGAGAGTTCGTTGGGTTTGTGGTCCATCCGCTCCTGCAGGCCCATGAGTGCGAGGAGCTCTTCAGCACGGGCGCGGCGCTGCTTCACGCTCATGCCCCCGTACTTGCCTGCTTGCATGACGTTCTCCTTCGCCGTGAGCGTGGGAATGAGGTTGAAACCCTGGAAGATGAAGCCTAACTTCTTCGCCCGAATAGCGTGCGCCTCGCGCTCTGGCAGGCGCATCACGTCTACCCCGTCCAAGGTGTACGCACCGGCATCGGGTTTGTCGAGGATGCCGAGGATGTGCAGGAGCGTGGACTTCCCGCAGCCCGACGGGCCAATAATCGCGGAGAAATCCCCCTCCTCAACGGTGATGTCTACCCCGCCCAACGCGTGAACGATGTTGGACTTCGTGAGCTGGTACGACTTCTGCAAGTTTCGTGCTTCGATGAGTGTGCGTGGCATACGGGAGTGGCTTAGAGTTCGCGAATGGCATCCACGACCTTCATGCGGGCAGCGCGGAGTGACGGGATGAGCCCAGCGAGAATGCCGAGGACAAAGGAGAAGGCAATAACCCCAACGACGAACGTTGGTGAGAGGAGGAAAATTTCCGCACCGCTCTTGGCCGTTTGGTGG
>JBGSPR010000003.1:0-4712 GCA_041738495.1 Patescibacteria group bacterium | reverse complement strand
ACCCGCAACCGCACGGCCACGCACGCGCGCCCACCGCTGCAGTAAGTTCCCTTCACCACCCACCAGCCTCCTGGTGGGTGTGCTCTGTGCATTGACGGGAAGGCGGTTTTTCCGTAGAATCCACGCACGTATGAATGTCACTGAACTTGCCCGACGTCTTCGCATTCCCGTGCAAGACCTCCGCACCGCCCTGCCGAAGCTCGGGTTTGGCATTGGTTCGAAAGCGCACAAGGTCTCGGACGTCGTTGCGCAAGGGATCATAAAAAAATTCAAAGAGCAACCCGAACTCTTCGAACCGGAAAAAGAAGTTGATGAAATTTCCATTGCGGAGAAGACGCAGGTCACCGGTCCCGTAGAAATTCCATCGCGCATCACCGTGCGGGAGTTCGCCGCTCGGCTCGGCAAGCCAGCACCGCTGGTCATCTCCCACTTGATGAAGAACGGTATTCTCGCCACGCTCAACGAGGAAATTGACTTCGATACCGCCTCCATTGTCGGGAGCGACTTTGGTGCGGACGTCCGACGACAGCAAGAGCGAACGACGAGCGAGCGGGAGAGCGACCTCGCGACGAAAGCGGGGAAGCTCATTGCGGGTGACGCAGGGCGCACGCATCCCCGTCCACCCGTTGTCGTCGTCATGGGTCACGTGGACCACGGGAAGACGAGCTTGCTCGATGCCATCCGCGAGGCCAAGGTTGCCGAGAAAGAGCACGGCGGCATCACGCAGCACATTGGAGCGTACCAAGTTGCGCACGAAGAGAAAACGATAACCTTCATCGACACGCCTGGCCACGAAGCCTTCACCGCCATGCGCTCGCGCGGCGCGAACATTGCCGACATTGCCATTGTTGTCATCGCTGCGGACGACGGTATCAAACCGCAAACACGTGAGGTACTCAACATCGTCGAACGCACGAAGATTCCCTTCATCGTCGCGATAACGAAAATCGACAAGGATGGCGTGACGCAGGACAAGGTGAAGACTGACCTCGCGTCTATTAACTTGCAGCCCGAAGACTGGGGCGGGAAGGTCATGACCGTAGCAGTCTCAGCGAAAACGAAGCAGGGGATTCCCGACTTACTCGCCGCAATCAACCTGGTTGCGGACGTGGAGAAAGAAAGCCTCCTTTCCAACCCCACTGGCAAACTCGTGGGCACCATCGTCGAGTCGCACGTTGACCCCGGCGAAGGCCCAGTTGCCACTGCGCTCATCCAGAATGGCACCCTGCACCAATCGGACTTCGTCGTCGCAGGATCGGTCGTTGGAAAAATTCGCACGCTCAAAGACTGGAGCGGGCGCCCCGTACCCACGGCGGGACCATCCATGCCCGTGGTCATCCTCGGCCTGAAAGCTGCACCCTCGGTTGGCGACATTCTGGAAGCTCCGTCGGACGAGAAGGCAGCGCGCAAGCTGATGAAGCAGCAGGAAGCTGCGCTCCGGCTCATGCAAATGAAAGCGCGCGAGTCGGCGAAGACCGCGTCGGTCATTGCTGGGAAGACCACCACAGGCGAGCACACCAAACTCCCACTCTTCCTCAAGGCAGACAAGGTGGGCTCCATGGAGGCTATCCTGGAGAGCTTGAAGGGCTTCAGCTTCCCAGAAGTTCGACCCGAGGTTGTCGGCCAAGGACTCGGCGACATCACCGAGGCTGACGTGCTGCGCGCCGAACAAGCGGACGCCTGGGTACTGGGATTCAACGTGCACGCCAGCCCGAAGCTCATCACCAATGCGCGGACGAAAGTGAAGTGCTACGAGGTCATCTACGAACTCCTCGACGACATCAAGGCTGGGTTGGAAGAGAAGGTCGGCGCCGACGTGGTGGAAGACCCGGTTGGCCAGGCGCGCGTGCTCAAAGTCTTCCGCAGCGAAGGGAAGAACACGATTGCCGGTGCGAAGGTCACTGAAGGCGTGGCGAAAGCGAAGGCAAAGGTACGCGTGTTCCGTGGTGGGAAAGTACTGGGCACGGTGAGCTTAGACCAGCTGCAACAGAACAAGCAGAATGTTGGTGAGGTGAGCGTGAATACCGAGTGCGGGCTCAAACTCTCTGGCCTCGCTGGAATCACCGAGGGCGATACCCTGGTGTTCGTGGAAGAGAAGTTAGTGAAGCGCAAACTCGAAGGCTAGATGCCCTCGAAACGCGTCAACCAACTCAACTCTCTCCTCCAGCAAAAGCTGGGGGAACTCTTTCTCACGGAAATGCAGTTCCCAGACGGCGCGGTAGTAACTATCACTCGCGTGGAAACCACGGGGGACATTCGGCACTGCGCGGTGTTCCTCTCGGTGCTGCCAGAGAAATTCGAAGCAGGCATCCTGTCGCTCCTCAACAAGCGATTACCCTTCCTGCACCACGAGCTCATGAAAGCACTCACCCTCTCCCGCATCCCCACCTTGCACTTCCGGATGGACATCCGGGAGAAGTCTGCCAGCAACATTGAAGCCTTACTCGACAAAGTGAAGGCGGAGCTACCACCGGAAACCCCAAAGGAAGATCCCCACTCATGAAGGAGGGTACCAGGAGAACCAGCGCGGCCACCAATGCGTCGCGTTCGCTTTCCCAATGCCTGGCCAGGCCTTGACGCAGTACGCTGGTCGTCGTAGAGTACGCGATCAACCATCATGACTGACCACCTCGCCACGTACGACGCCATCACCCAGGCTATCCAGAATGCCAAGGAAATCCTGCTGATTGCCCACAAGAAACCTGACGGTGACACGCTAGGCGCGAACCTCGCCGTGGCGAACTGGCTGCGAGACCGTGGCCGGCACTTCCACGTGTACTGCACGCACCCCGTGCCCCCGCACTTTCAGTACTTACCACTCTGGCAGCACGTGAAGAGCACGGATGAAGAGCTCGCCAGCATACCCTTCGACCTCGTCATCGCTATCGACTCGTCCAGCTTGTCGTACTCCGGCGCGGAGGAACTGGTGCAGAAACTCCAGGGCAAGCCGACGATCGTGAACATCGACCACCACGCCACGAACCCGCACTTCGGCGACCTCAACGTCGTGGATCCAACGGCGTCGTCGGCGTGCGAGCTGGTGTACCGATTCCTCACTCACGTTGGTGCGGAGATCACGCGCGACATTGCTACGTGCCTGCTCACTGGCATCCTCACCGATACGGGCGGCTTCTCGAACATGGCGACCACGCACGAGGCCATGGACATCGCGGGCTCGCTGCTCAAGCGCGGCGCGAAGTTCCGCGCTATCACGAACCACACCGTGCGCAATAAATCCGTGAACACGCTGAAGCTCTGGGGTCGCGCACTCGATCGCCTCACCCGCCACGCCGATGGTGTGGTGAGCACAGTCGTCACCCAGGCAGACCTCGATGAATTCGATGCCACGGAAGACGACATGGAAGGCATTGCGAACTTCCTGAATGCCTTGCAGGACGCCAAGGTTATCATGGTGCTCAAGGAGCAGGGTGGCATGGTGAAGGGCAGCCTACGAACCACCGAACCGGATGTGGATGTTGCAGACTTAGCGAAGCGCTGGTTCGGCGGTGGTGGGCACAAGAAAGCCGCAGGCTTTAGCATCCCCGGTCGCCTCGTGCAGACCCCGCACGGCTGGCGCGTTGACCCTGCGTAAGTACACATTCAGACGATCACGGAATTGACCCGGAACCGTTTTTCGCGTATACCTCTACTACCCCACCCTTACCTTTCGAATATGTACCTCGTTCCCACGGTCATCGAGAAAACCAACTTCGGCGAACGCGCCTACGACATCTACTCCCGACTGCTCAAGGATCGCATCATCTTCCTGGGCGACGCTATTGACGACGGCATTGCGAACACGGTCATTGCCCAGCTCCTCCTCCTGGCGAGCCAGGATGCCGAGAAAGACATCAAGCTGTACATCAACTCGCCTGGCGGATCGGTGACGGCGGGTCTCGCCATCTACGACACCATGCAGTACGTGAAGCCAGACGTGAGCACCATCTGCGTGGGCATGGCAGCGAGCATGGCCGCGGTGCTCCTGGCCGGTGGCAAGAAGGGCAAGCGCCTGGCTCTCCCGAATTCAGAAATCCTTATCCACCAGGTGATGGGCGGCACCGAGGGTCAGGCCTCGGACATCAAGATCCGTGCCGAGCACATCCTGAAGATTAAAGATCGCCTCAACCAGATTCTCGCCAATCACACTGGCCAGCCAATCAAGAAAGTGGAGGAAGATAGCGACCGCGACAAATACATGAGTGCGGACGATGCCCGCAAGTACGGCATCGTGGACAAGATTATTGCGAAAACCCCGTAGACCCCACGTGCAGCGCGCAGTCACCCTGCGCGTTTTGCATTTTCGGGCAATCGTGGTATGGTACGGTTTGCTACGAAACTGGCGGATTTTCCGCAGTAGCCTCTCAATCATCCATGTTCCATTCCTATGACACTTGCATCCGTGGACAACTCCCTCGCGATTTGGTTTTGGTTAGGTTTCTTACCCGTCGGCACGTTCGGCGGGATGCTCGTCGGGTACTTCGCCCGTAAAGTTTGGGCGAGCAAGCAGGTTGAAGGCGCCGAGGCCAAGCTCCAGAAAGCCCTCGAGGACGCAAAGAAGCAAGAGCAGGAACTCCTGTACAAGGCAAAGGAGCGAGCTCTGAAAGTTATCGACGACGCGAAGCGCGAAGAAGCAGAGCGTCGGAAGGAACTGCAGCACTTGCAGTCCCGCTTAGAGCAACGTGAGAGCCAGTTCGACGGCAAGCTCCTGCAGC
>JBGSPR010000049.1:0-11605 GCA_041738495.1 Patescibacteria group bacterium | reverse complement strand
GAAAATTTTTCTGAAGGAAGTAGAGAACCCAAAGTCCTTTGGTATTGCTGAAGTGCATGGTGACACGATAGCCAGCATTGTGGAGAAACCGCAGGAGCCGAAGAGTAACCTCGCTGTCATTGGCGTGTACATGTTCGATGGTGACGTCTTCAACGTCGTGAAGACGCTCAAGCCGTCGGCACGCGGGGAGTTGGAAGTAACTGACCTGAATAACCACTACGTGCAGCAGGGGACAATGACGTTCGAAGTGCTGAACGGGGCGTGGGGAGACGGCGGAGAGTCATTTGACTCCCTCATGAAAGCCTCGCTCCTCGCCCAGCAGTGGCGGCAGCAAGGGAAGCTGGACAAGCCCATAGGCGCGAAAGAAGAGTAGGGTGCCTTCCCGTGTCATCCTGAACCCCGCACCACTACGGGTGCGAGGGCAAGCTCGGCTCAGGATCTCCGAACCCAGAGGTGCCGAACAGACACTAGGGAGTTTTTGTTGACCTTGAATGCTCGCCAAAGCGAGATTTTTGTGGCATAATGCACACATGCAACTTCGGACTCTGAAGGAAATTGACGTCGCTGGCAAGCAAGTCATTGTCCGCGTTGATTTCAACGTACCCTGCCGCGACGGCAAGGTGTGCGACACGACGCGTATCCTGGCGGCCTTCCCGACAATTGCGTACCTCAAGTCTCAGCGCTGCCGCATCGTGCTGCTCACGCACATGGGTAAGCCGCACAACGAGCATGACACCCACCTAAGCCTGCGCCAGGTGTTCGACTTCCTCGCCGAGAAGCTGCCCAGCGTGCAGTTCTCGCCGTGCGTGCCCGGTACGCCCGATGCCATTGAGCGGAGCCGGCACCTGCGCGAGGGAGACGTCGTGCTCTTCGAGAACCTGCGCTTCCACCCGGGAGAAGCGGTGGATGACCCGGCGTTCGCCGCGCAGCTCGCAGAGATGGGTGACGTCGTCATCAACGATGCGTTCTCCGTGTCGCACCGCAAGGCAGCCTCGGTATCAACCTTGCTCACCCTGCGACCCTCTGCAGCTGGGGTGCAGCTGGAGCGAGAGGTGCAGTACTTGAGTACAATCATGGAGAATCCGAAGCGTCCATTCGTGGCCGTCATTGGTGGTGCAAAAATTTCCACCAAGCTGCCGGTGATACGCAACTTGCTGCAGCGGTGCGACTACGTCCTGCTGGGCGGCGCGCTGGCGAACACCATGCTGAAAGCCCAGGGCATTGCCGTTGGGAAGTCGCTCATTGAGGAGAGCATGGTGAAGGACGTGCAAGACCTCACGCTCACCACGAACAAGCTGCGCGTCCCCATCGACGTGGTCATGGCGCCCAAGCCCGAGGCGGGCGCGCACGTGTCCACCGTCGCGGTCGCGAACGTTCCCGATGACGAGCTCATTCTCGACATTGGACCAGAGACCCTCGACTTGTACGGGATGATCCTGCAGCAGGCCGGGACGATCGTCTGGAACGGCCCCATGGGGTACTTCGAGCTTCCGGAGTTTGCCAAAGGTACGGATGACGTTGCCAGGCGCGTGAGTGCGACATCGGCAATTACCATTGCAGGCGGTGGTGAAACACTGGATGCTATCAACACGCTCAAGCTCGGAAGCAAGTTCACCTTTCTCTCTACCGGTGGCGGCGCCATGTTGAAGTTCCTGGAAGGGAAAGACCTTCCGGGCGTTGCGCCGCTCCTCATCACCACGCAGTAACCATGCCTACCCTGAAAGCACTTGGCGCAGTAGAAATACTCGATTCTCGAGGCAACCCGACGCTGCAGGTGACTGCTACCCTCGAGGGTGGAGAAGTCGGCGTAGCAGCCGTGCCTTCCGGCGCGTCGACGGGGAGCCACGAAGCGCTCGAGCTACGGGACGGTGACGCGAAGCGCTACGGTGGCAAGGGTGTGCTCCGCGCGCTTAGCAACGTTACTGGCCCGCTCGCGAGTGCGATGGTTGGGAAGCAGGTGGACCAGCTCCGCAACGTTGACGCGCTGCTCATCGCTGCCGATGGCACACCCAACAAGGCTGCACTCGGGGCGAACGCCATCCTCGGGGTTTCCCTCGCTACCGCGCACGCGCTCGCCGCGCACCAGCGTCGACCCCTGTACGACGTGCTCGCCGAGCAGTACGACTTCCCGAAACCAGGTACGACCTTCCCACGGTTCTTCTGCAACGTGGTGAACGGTGGCTTGCACGCGGCGAGTACCGGGCTCTCCTTCCAGGAGTACATGCTTCTCCCCAGAACCACGGACGTGCCGAAGCAGTTGCAGATGTGCGCGGAGGTGTTCCACACCCTGGGCACGGTCCTTAAAGCGAAAGCGCTAGCAACAATGGTTGGCGATGAGGGTGGCTACGCGCCCTCCATGCGCTCGCAGGAAGAGCCGCTCCGCCTCCTAGCAGAAGCCGTGGAGCGCGCGGGGTACGTCCTCGGCGAGGATGTGGAGATTGCCCTCGATCCTGCGGCGACAGAATTCGTGCTTCCAGACGGCACGTACCGCCTTGCCCTCGAGCAAACCGCACTCACCGCTGACCAGCTCACCGCGCTGTACCTGGACTGGCACGCGCGCTACCACGTGACATCGGTGGAAGACGGGCTCGCCGAAGACGATTGGGCAAACTGGCCGGCGCACACCGCGGCACTCGACAAGGCAGGCATGCTGGCTATTGGCGATGACTTGTTCGTCACCAACGTTACCCGGCTGCAGCGCGGGGTTGATGAAAAGGTTGCCAACGCCATTCTCGTGAAGGTCAATCAAATTGGGACGCTCACCGAAGCGATGGACGCAATCAAGCTCGCGCAGTCTGCAGGCTACAAGGTCGTCGTCTCGCACCGATCTGGTGAGACGTGCGACGCAACCATTGCCGACATTGCCGTGGCAACCGGTGCTGACGGCTTGAAAGCTGGGTCGATGAGCCGGGGGGAACGTCTCGCGAAGTACAATCGGCTCCTCGCTATTTGGCAGGCCACCCATGCGTGAGCGCTGCCCCGTCATCGCGCCGCAGAAGCCGGTCGTCCTCGTAGTCATGGACGGCTGGGGGATTGGCAAACCCGGACCGTGGAATGCCATTACCCAGGCGAAGACGCCGAACTTCACTCGTCTTTTAAAGCGGTACCCGAGTACTGCCCTGGAAGCTGGTGGGAAAGCAGTCGGTCTGTCGAAGGGTCAGGACGGGAACAGCGAAGCGGGCCACCTGAATATCGGTGCTGGGCGCGTTGTGCTACAGGACGCGGTGTACATTTCTCGATCGATTAGCGATGGGTCGTTCTTCCGCAACCCGGCATTTGTGCGTGCCGAGACGCACGTGCGCAAGCACAACTCCACGCTGCACCTCATGGGTCTCCTGGGGAATAGCCAGAGCGCGCACGCGAACCCCGACCACCTCCTGGCGCTCCTCACCTTTGCTCGACTCACGAAACTCCAGCACGTCGTGCTCCACGTGTTCACGGATGGGCGGGATAGCCCGCGCTTCGCGGCAATGAAGATGCTCAAGAAGCTCGAGCGAGAGCTGGACGGGTCGCGCGTCGGTTCGGTTACGGGACGGTTCTACGCCATGGATCGCGCGCTGCACTGGGATCGCATCAAGCAGACCTACGATTTGCTCACACTCGGCACAGGCTTGCGTGCTGCGAGTGCCGAAGCTGCAATTTTAGAAGCGTACAACCGCAACGAGAGCGATGAGTTCATCCAGCCCACCGTTGTCGTCAAAGATGGTCACCGGCCGGCAACTGTGCAGGATAACGACGCCATCATCTTCTTCAACCTCCGAAGCGATCGTGCGCGGCAACTCACGAAGGCGTTCGTCCAACCGAGCTTCACCGGATTCCCACGGAAGAAGGTGGTGAAGAACCTCGTCTACGTTGCCATGACGGACTTCGGACCCGACTTGCCGGGCGTGCTCACCGCCTTCCCAAGCCGTGACGTTCCGCAGTCGCTCCCGGTTGCGCTGAAAGCGTACCGCCAGCTGTACATTTCGGAGAGCGAGAAGTACGCCCACATGACCTACTTCTTCAACGGCGGGTACGACCACGCCGTCGCTGGCGAGGATCGTGTGTCCATACCTTCGCCGAAGGTAGTGACCTACGACAAGCGTCCTGCCATGTCCACCGCGGCAATCACGCGGTACGTGCTCAATGACCTGCGTAAGGAGAAGCACGATTTCATCGCTCTCAACTTTGCTGCGCCAGACATGGTGGCGCACACGGGGCACATGACCGCGTCTGTGAAAGCAGTTGAGGCGGTGGACAGGGCACTCGGCCTGCTCGAGAAAGCCATTCTGCAGGCGCACGGCGTGCTCTGCATTACCGCGGACCACGGGAACATTGAAGAGCTGAAGAACGTACGCACGGGTGAGGTGGATACCGAGCACTCTGCGAACCCCGTACCCTTCATCATCGTGAGCGATGCACTTCGCAAGTACCGTCTGTTGAAGAAGGGTAAACTTGGGGATATCGCGCCAACCGTGCTGCACATCATGGGCGTACCCGCACCAAGCGTGATGACGGGGAAACGCTTGCTGTGCGAAACCTATGCCTGACCCTACGGTACAACCCAGCGGCCCACTCGTCCTCGTCATCCTAGATGGCTGGGGCGTTGCGCAGTCGTCCCGGAGCAATCCGTACGGCATTGCCAAGTTACCCAACTACGATTCACTCATCGCGCACTTCCCAGCCATGACCTTGCAAGCCTCGGGCGAATCCGTTGGCTTGCCCTGGGGTGAGATGGGGAATTCCGAAGTCGGGCACATCAACTTGGGATCTGGAAAAATTGTGTACCAGAGTCTGCCACGCATCAACCGGACAATTGCCGATGGGACGTTCTTCACGAACCCTGCATTCGCCAAGGCAGTTGCGCACGCCCGCGAGCACGGTTCGGCGCTGCACCTCATGGGCCTAGTCAGCTCGGGCGGGGTGCACAGCTTCAACGAACACCTGTACGCGCTTCTGGAACTCGCCAAGCGGGAGAGTCTCACCAAGGTGTACGTGCACGCTTTCCTGGACGGACGTGACACCCCACCGAAGAGCGCGGAGAATTTCATTGCCAAGCTCCAGGAACACATTGCCGAGGTCGGCGTGGGCAGCATTGCAACGCTGAGCGGACGGTTCTACGCCATGGATCGCGATAACCGTTGGGAGCGCGAGCAGAAGGCGTACGACGCCCTGGTGCACGGCAAGGCCTCGGTAACTGGCCAGGATCCTATCGCCCTCATCCGTTCCAGCTATAGTCGCGGCGTGTACGATGAGGAATTCGAACCGACAGTCATCACCGCGCCCGACGGGACCCCGGTGGGTACTATCCGCGACGGTGACGCGGTCATCGCATTCAACTTCCGGCCAGACCGCATGCGCCAGATTACCAAGGCGTTCGTCCTGCCAGGATTTGAGAAGTTCGACCGTGGCGCGTACTTGCAGAACCTCTTCTTCGTGAGCATGACGGAGTACGACCGAGATTTGCCAGTCCAGGTAGCGTTCCCGCCGGAGGAAATTCGCACTCCCGTTGCGAAGATCATTGCTGATGCGGGATTCCGCCAGCTGCACATTGCAGAAACCGAGAAGTACGCGCACGTGACGTACTTCTTCAACGGCGGGCACGAGCAGGTGTACCCGGGCGAAGACCACGTCCTCGTACCGAGTCCGCACGTCTCCAGCTACGACCAGAAACCCGCAATGGCAGCACGGGAAATTACCGACCGTCTCGTGAAGGAAGTGAGCAAGGGGGAGTACGCGTTCTGCGTGGTGAACTACGCGAATGCAGATATGGTTGCGCACACGGGAAACTTCCAAGCAACCATTGAGGCCTTGGAAATTCTGGACGAGTGCCTGGGGCAGCTCGCAGAAGCCGTGCTGGGTGCGGGCGGCACGATGTTCGTCACCGCTGATCACGGCAATGCCGAGGAGTTGCTCAACTTGCAAACCGGGACGATTGATAAAGAGCACTCGACCAACCCCGTGCCCTTCATTGCTATTGCAGAGCGCTGGAAAGACACTTCACCGTACCAGTTACCGGGTGGCGTGGAATCTCTACAGACCGTGCAGCCGGTGGGCATCCTCGCAGACGTTGCGGTAACGGTGCTGGAGACGCTTGGCCTATCTGTTCCGGATGACATGACGGGGCGAAACCTCCTCCGCTAGCACGGGTATGGACGCTCTGCCTCTCGCCATTGCTGGGTTGCCTCGCCACGTAACGCGGCGCGACGTTTTTCGTCGCCTCCTGCTCACCCTCCCGGTGTTCCTCGCAGTCGGTGCAGCTGGACTACTCATCCAACCTGCGCCGCGCCTTGCGTCTACGCAGGTGCACGGCTGGCAGCCGCTGGACGCACCCCTCGTCGTGGAGTTCTCGTGGCCGGTTTCCCGAGCAGTAGACGTGTCCATCGTGCCACACGTTGAGGGTCAAGTTTCGTACAGCGATGCCATGCTGCAGAACCGCCTCGTGCGCACGCTCACCTTTACCCCAGACCGCACCTGGCTTCCCGGTACGACATACACGCTCGCGCTCGCGGGTGTGAAGAGTGCGACCGGCGTTCCTTTCCTCTCCGCTGACCACTCCCTAACGTTCACTACAGTGCCCGTGCCAGCCGTTGCTTCGCTGCTGCCACAGGAGGGGAGCACAATGGTTGCGGATGGCGCGTGGTCGGTTGCATTCGAGCGCCCGCTCGATACTGCGTACGCGCTTAGCGCTCGGCTCGACCCACCCGTACCCGTGCAGGTCATCGTGGCGAGTGACCGACGCAAGGCAACGATCCAGCCCAGCCAGCTCCTGGGGCAGGGGAGTGCGTACACGCTGCACGTGGAGCGCACGACGCGGCAGTTTGCATTCGGTACGGGAGATGTCGTGCTCGAAGAGCCACCGCACGTATTGGTGAGTAGTTCGTGGCAGGTGCGCGTACCGCCTGGCGTGACAAAGGTTGCGCCATCGGGAACGGGCGTGCCGCTCACCGAGAGCATGGCACTCACCTTTGCCGAGCCGGTAGACCTCGCTGGCGTACAGCAGAACGTCACCATTACTCCAGCCCTCGAGGGTGCGTGGGAGAGCGCGAATGAGCACGTGTTCACCTTCCAGCCGTCTGCGGCACTCGCACAGGCAACCACGTACACCATTACCATTCACGAGGGCTTGCGCACGAAGTCGGGAGGGGTATTCGAAGCAGACACCCGAGCGCAATTTCGCACGCAAGAGCCGGTCACACTGGCGAGCAGTTCTCCTGCTTCCGGTGCAACTGGGGTGGGGACGAACCGCACGCTCCGCGTGACGTTCAACCAGGAGGTAGATCGCGAAGCGGCACTGCAGGGCGCACGCGTGACGCCCAGCGTTGAGGGTACCTGGGCGTGGGAAAACAGTGAGCTTACTTTTTCTCCGAAAGGGCGCTACGCGTTTGGAACCACGTACACGGTAACGTTGCCGAAGGGCTTGGCTGCAGTGCACGGGTTTCCGGCAGCAGAAACGCTCTCGGTAACTTTCACCACCGAGCAGGCTACCACCCGACTCGCCGTACCCTTCCACCGGCAGCAGCACAAGTTGAGCTGTGAAATTGCCACGCTCGTCATGGCGCTACGCTTCCACGGCGTGGACATTGGCGAGCAGCCCATCATCGACGCAATTGGTTTTGACCCGACGCCGAAGAAGAACGGCGTGTGGGGTGACCCCGACGTTGCCTTCGTTGGGAACATTGATGGGCAGCAAGTGGGCACTGGCTACGGCGTGTACGCCGCACCCATTGCTCGCGTGGGGAGCGCGTACCGTCCTTCGCGGGTGATGACCGGATCTTCACTCACTGACATCCTCACCGAGGTTCAGGCAGGACACCCCGTCATCGTGTGGGGGAACGCGTCCACCGGCCAGCGCGTAGATTGGAAAACGCCAACTGGAAAAACCGTGCGCGCAATCGTTGGCGAGCACACGCGCGTCGTGGTTGGCTACGTGGGGAGCGTGACGAGCCCGACGACTATCATCACGCTCGACCCGCTCTTCGGTGAGCGGCGATTCTCCCGCGCAGCTTTCCTCACGGATTGGGCTCGGCTGGGCAACATGGCGGTGGTGGTGGAGTAACTCCAGACGCAACCGCTTGACAAACTCTACTTTTTTTGTAAGAGTATGGCGTTTTCGGTTCTTTGATAATTGATGCGCAGTGCATCGCCCTGGCACGGGGATCCGTGCTGTAGTTTCCGGGCGCTCCGGAAAAGAGAACACCATGGAGGAATACGAATTCCGCCGGTCCCACTGGGACCACGCCGACCGCATGCACTCTGGTGCGGGAGGCTTTGCCGCGCTGGTGCTCATCGTCTTCTTGGTTACTGGCCTCGTTCGGCTGTGCCTCACCGGCACGCCACCCGAGCGGGTTGCAGCATTCGAGGCGATACACAGCCAGCGCGATCGACTGCTCGAAGCGTACGACGCGCGTTGGCAGGAGGAGCAGGTACGCATGGCTGACCGAGGGGATGCCTACGGCTACGCTGATGCGTTTCGCTTTCGGTACGATGTGTACCCCCTCTTCGATTCGCTCGCGCGCATTGATGTGATGCGAGAGATGGCGGGAGTGGGCGCGTGCATGAACAAGGCACGGGCGAACTACGACGCGCAGATGCGCAGTGGCGCCGCGCGCCTCGGCGAGCAGCACCTCGCGTACCAAGAGTACGGCGTACACCCAATGGAAGCAGCGGGTCACGTCTCGTGGTCGGGTTTGCTTCGCATTCCGCAGGCTCTCGCCAACCACGTTGGCTTCTGCATGCTCTTCATGCCACTGCTCCTCATCGGCCGTATTCTGGTGCGGACGCGCGGCTCTGGCCGAGCGGTTGCGAAAGCCCTCGGGCCGTACGCCTGGTGGCTTGCAACGTGCACCGTACTCTGGCCGGTGCTCGCCACCCAGCACGGTGAGCGCGAACCAAAGGAGACCACGCGTTTCTTCTGGCTCCGTCTCCGGTACATGCTCGCGCAGAGGAAGCTGCTCATTACCGTGGCAGAGAAGCAGGAGCTCCTACGGCTCGCTGGCTCTGCTGACGGAGCAGTCGATGATGTCATCGAACGCGTGCGTGCGGTTGCGCGCGCTGCGACAGGTGCGAACCGTCGCCTCGCGTTCGTGAGCTACCTCCTCGCCTGCGTGACGTTTGGCGGGGCGAACGTGCTCACGGCTCCTGCAGCGTACGCGACCGAAACCGTGGTCGCGCCAGCACCAGCCACGCCGACCCTGACGGTGAGTGGGTACGCGGTTGCCTCGCTCAACGATGATGCGCGCGGTACGCACGCAGACCTGAACTACTTTCGCCTGAAGCCGGTGTTCCTCGACGGACGCTGGTCCTGCCGGGCGGAGATAGCTCCGCACAGCGGCACCGTGCTCAAGTACGCGTTCGTTGGCTACGACATGCCCGAGCTTCGTGGCATTTCGTGGTCCGTCGAAGCGGGTCGCGTCATCGCCCCCTGGTGCTACGCCTTCCTGCCGGCGAATGCGTCGCCGTTCGTGGAGACGCCATTCGACGGTCGGCTCGACCTGCCGTACTTCGACAACGGTGTGGTCGTGCGCGGATCGTACCGTGGCGTGACCGCTCGTTTCGCTGCGACGAATGGAACGGGTACGTACGCGGATGATAACGGTTCAATGGACGTGTCCTCGCGGGTTTCCGTGAAGACGCCGGTGGGAACGCTTTCCGCGAACTACCAGTTCGGCCAGCAGCCCGCTGGCACGCGTGAACTTCGCTCTCTGGACCTCACTGGTTCCGTGGGCCCGATTTCGTACTTCATGATGGGACTGGAGCGCCCCCATCTGGAAGGCAACGGGTTTGCGACCTCGGTGAGCGTCCGTGCTGGTCCGCTGGATTTCTGTGGCCAGGTTGAGTACGCCGACGTGCAGCGCGAACGGTTTCGGGGTACGGACATTGGGGTGAACATTCGGCTCGCCCCCCGCGTACTCCTGAAGGCGCACGCCTTCTTCTCCGAAGAGTCACCGCACCTTACCGTGCAGTGGCTGCAGTGCTTCTGATCATTCTTTCTGTACGACTGGGAGATCCTCTCCCAGTCGTTTTTCGTACCGCGAAAGCAGAAAAGCATGTATACTCAACGTATCGTAATTTACACAAGCCGATTATGCCTGAGCACCAAGAAGAATTCACCATGAGCGGAGAGAAAGTTGTTGAGAAGGTGAAAGAGCTCATCAAAGAAGGGAATGCGCGCCGTATTATTATCAAGAATGAGAAAGGTGAGCACATTTTGGAAATTCCACTGACCATTGGAGCTGTGGGGGCGCTCCTCGCTCCGTACCTGGCAGCAGTCGGCGCGCTTGCGGCTATTCTCACGAAGTGTACGGTTGTCGTGGTGAAGAAGAATTCATGACGAAAGCAGGCGACCAAATTAAGTCTGGCATCCTCTTCGAGGAGGACATCGTTCACGTTCTCGCCGAGGATATCAAGCTCATGCACGGGTTCGTTGCGCTTCCGGAGAGTACCCAGAAGCAGATTCAAGAGCTCCTGCGCGCCATGGTGGATGACTCCATTCGCCACAAGCAACTTCTCCAGGGTATCGTGGAGAAGTACTAGCGTATGCAAGAAGAACGCACCCAGCTCATCCAGCGCTTCCGCGAGCTCAACGCACTGGAGCACGACGCCTACCGGCTCTACAAGAGTTTGCTGCCGCTCGTGAACGACGCGCAGGACAAGGCGACGATTGAGGGCATCATGCACGACGAGCAGCGACACGCAGAAATGGCCGCAAAGATCGTGCACCTGGTTGAAACAGCGGGCACCTTGACTTAGTCAGTCAATTACACATAATTCTAGGGAAGGGAACTCCTCACTTTTTTGAACCGTTTAGTTTATGATGGAAATACTTCGGAACATGCTCCGGCGCAAGGGTCGGACAATTCTCACCATCGTCGGCATTGTCGTGGGGATCTTCGCGTTTACAGTTATGGGTTCCATGGCATTACGCTTCAACAAGATGATCAGCGGTGGGAAGGCGTACGTGACCGGACAGATTACGCTCATGCCAAAAGGTACCAGCTTCTCAACTGGGTCGGGCGGATCGCTGCTCCCGCTCGACGTCCTCGAGCGCATTGCTGACGTTGAGGGCGTGGAAGCTGTTGCTGGCGGTGTTGAGCTGGCACTTGAAGAGCCAAACCCGGATGACCCAATTGGTGGCGGTGGATTTGGCATTCCACCAACCATCGAGGGCATGGACCTGGAGTCGTCCTACGAGAATCGGAACTGGAAGACCATGGCGATGAAAGACGGCCGTATGCTCCAGCGAGGAGACCCGGACAACGTCGTGGCGGTTGGGTACACCATTGCAGCGGATAACCAACTGGCCGTGGGTGATTCTTGGGAAATTCGCGGCCGGTCGTTTGAGGTCATTGGCATCGTGGATCAGACGCTCACCGGGCCAGACCAGTACGTGTTCATGCCCATTACCGCAGCGCGCGAGCTCCTCATTGCCTCTAACCCATTCCTGAAATCCCTCAAGGATCGCGCTGATGAGGCAACGAAGATTTCCGATGCGGACCTCGCCAAGCTCCCAGCAGAAACGCAGAAGCAGCTGCTGGAAGCGCGCGCGTTCAAGTTGGAAGACGTCTCGCAGATGGCCACCGCTTCCTGGCAGGATGGGCAGGATCCAGACGTGGTGGCGAACCGC
>JBGSPR010000045.1:0-3011 GCA_041738495.1 Patescibacteria group bacterium | reverse complement strand
CAGGAGCACGCGTTGGTAGCGAATGACACGTTCGTTTCCCAGCGGCCTGCGAGAATCGTCTTCCACGACGAAAACAACATTCTCAATTGCCGACCGAAGGTCAGCGGGGACGGAAGCTATTGCCTCAGCAACGAGCGCGTGGAACGCAGGAGTTTCCATTGCCTACACGTTGAGGAGCGTGCAGCGAACGCTCGTGCGACTCCCGAGCGAAAGCTCTTCAGCTTTGCGCACGCTCGCCTTGATGAAGAGAAGGTACCCGCCTTCCTTCATCCAGAATATTGAGGTTTGCCAACGAGTTGCACCAATGCTCGCGAGCACGCGCAACGAACTCCAACCCCCGTGGTTTGCTCGGTAGGTTGTTCGAAGCTCTCGAGCAATTGTCGCAGGTACGACCACGTAGTGCCAACCGCCAGCGCCAGCGAAGCGCTGGAGGGCAGCACGGAAGGTGAGGGTGTGCGGAGTCACAAATGGTAGATGACGTCCTTTCGCTCCACCACAATGCTCCACCCAGCCCGCTTGGCGTGCGCGTGCAACGTACTGTTAGGGTTGAAGCAGATTGCCTTATCGACCAGGGTGAGCATGGCAATGTCTCCTTCAGAATCGCCCAGGCCAATGGAGCCCTTGAGTGTGAGGCCTTCGTGCGCGAGTGCGTGCCGAACAATTTGCGCTTTGTCGTTAATGACGTCGGCGTGCAGGATGTTGCCCGTAAATCGCTGCCGCTCGTCGAGCTCGAAAATCCTGCCGTACACCCGATGGAAGCCCCAGTGCTTGGTGAACTCCACCACGAGATCGCGCGGCGAGTGCGAGATGGCAATGAGGTAGTACCCACGCTTCCCCAACGACTGCACCATGTCCCGCGTGTACCGGTACACGCGGTGCTTCTGCGTAGCCATGACCCTGCGCACTACCCGCATGAAGGCAACGCGGGGTACGCCAGCGATGTGCTTGTCGAACGTGCGAACGACATCGGCGATGTACGCATCGTACGTTCCCTTGCGGTTGAGCCAGTTCTCGTAGCTCGCTCGGTACAGGCGGCGAGCGCGCTCAGGAAAAATGCCCTCGGCAACGAGCGCGTTCGTCGTCTCAATGAGGAGGCTGGAACGGAAGATGGTTCCGTCGATATCGAAAATCGCAACCTTTCGCATACCCTAGAGTATACACCGATCTCCCCTACCCCGACCTTAGCCCCAGATGAGTAGCTTCAGTCCTACCACGAGGACGAGGATGGCTATGCTCGTGCGAAAAACTTTCTGGGAAATATTCGTGAGTATGTTCTTCGCCAGCTCTGCACCGAGGAAGGATACGGGGACGAGTACCAAAAGACTCCACCACAGTCGACCAGAGAGCTGCACGCCACTCCCCGCGTAGGTTGCCACCCGCGCTACATCCACAACTATCCCAATAGCGCCCAAGGTTGCAACGTACGCCGCCTTCGGAAGGTTGAACGCAGCCATGAACGCGCTCCGAATTGGCCCACCGACACCGAACATGCCTGCCGCTAGACCCGAGAGGCCGCCGCCAACGAGCGCAGCTATCCGCCGGGCGCGCACGCGCAGCACGTGGTGGGTGGCGAGGAACACCCCGTACGCCACCAGGAAGAATCCGAGGAGCCGCAAGAGGAGGTCGTGCCGCACGTCAACGGTGAGCGTTGCTCCAGCAATCGCTGCGAGCAGGCCGGCAACGGCAAATGGTATGAAAATCCGCCAACGCACCGACCGTGGGAAAATGACTACTTTCCAAACATCGCCAAACCAGTGCACGATAGCAGTTACGTATATCGCTTCAATGGGGTTGGTGAAGAGGACGAGCACGGGAATCATGATGGTCGACAAACCAAAACCACTCACGGTTCCTACAATGCTCGCAACCAAGGTGAGTGCACTCAATGCAAGGATATCCATAGCGTGCTTCCATAGTACCGTAGGCGCTCCCGCCGAACAACTGCGCAGTGATGCTGCAAAATAAAATCCCAACCATTGCGGGTTGGGATTTTTGAGAATGTTCGGTGACTACCAAGGTGCACGCGCATCGGTGACTATGCGCCGTAGAAAATCCACGTGCGCTTCCGTGGTGTACGTACGAGCTTCTGCGAACGGTGCGTCTTCCTGCGTCAGTACCACCTCGCCTGGTACCTGCCAGATCCCGAGTGTCGCCTGGAAGTGGCCAGTGTTGGCATGCATGGTCAGCATGTCATCAACGGCATCGGGTGTGACGTGGAAGGTTACTCCGTAGAGCGCGTCGCACACGCGGTTGTTCTCGGGAAGCGAGAACTGGTGGGCAACGCCGTGCAGGAAGTACCGCCCGCGCTCATCCAGGACCTGTGGCGGCTGTACGCGCGCGTGGATGAAGATGCTCACGATAGGTGTCGCCATTCGCTGATCGATGTTCACGTACAGTCGCGTCGGGCAGTGCTTGAAGAATCGCTCGCTGAGGAATGCAGCGTACGCATGGCCTCGGCACACCAGGACGAATGGCCGCTCGAAACCCAGATCCTGGCGTACTCGTGCACCTCCATCGTAGCTCGCTTTACTCAAGAAAATGTTCGGCTCAGCAAAGAGCAGAACCATGACGTCGTTCATGGGGAACCTCCGGGGTTGGAAAAGTACATGCAGATTTTCCTGCACCCTAGCGCTACTACTGGGTATTGGCAACCCTACTGCACCCGGACAATGCGCACGACCTTCGTGCCGTGCTCATTGAGAAAACTCACTGTATCCCCCACCTTTTTCCCCATGAGCGCTGCACCGAGTGGCGACTTGTGGGAAATTACCCCGCGCGCAGGATTCGTCTCCGTTGGTCCGAGAATCTGAAACGTCTGCTGCTTCCCCGCCTGAACAATCGTGACCATACTCCCGAGCTGCACAACTCCGGACGCCGATGGAGTGATGATTTCTGCGTACTTCAGGTGATCTTCAATTTCCATAATCCGCTGGTTCAGTCCGCGCAAACGCCCCTTCGATAGCTGGTAGGCCGCGTTCTCGGAGAAGTCGCCCATTTCCGCCAGACGCTTC
>JBGSPR010000042.1:0-10944 GCA_041738495.1 Patescibacteria group bacterium | reverse complement strand
CGAACACCTGCAGGAAGGCGAGTGCTGTGTAGTAGCGTCCTGCGCCGCTGGGCCCGAGGGCGCGCGCGACAATAGCAATGACGACGAACCCCAGCGCGGTGCTGGCAATTTTCCCTGCCACCTGAACGCCTGAATTCCAAGCGAGTTTCCGCGTTAACGACATAGTACTACACTAGCACAGCTGGAGAATATTTCTGCACGGGAAGATTGACATTGAGCCATACTTCGTGGTACAATGCAAACGTGGCGGTTACAAAAATACACACCAGAACCATCCTACGAACGGCCACGCTCCTCGGGTGCGCGCTGTGTTTGTTTTTGGCTGCACCACGAGCGCACGCAGCAACAACCCCTGCGTACCGTGCGGCACTGAGCAACCGCTCCCTCGACTTCCTCGAGGTTGAGCCGGGAAAAACGGTAACCTTCAGCATCGAAGCCAAGAACACTGGGCGCAGTACGTGGCGCGCGAAGGGAGCGAACCTCGTCGCGCTCAATGCTGTGCAACTCATCCGGGGTAGGCTGGACATCAACCGCGGCACGAAGTTCTACAGCACGAGCTGGGGCACGAGTGTTCGCCCGACTGGTTTGGCGCGTGACGTGAAGCCGGGCGCAACGGCGAAGCTCACCTTCACGCTCAAGGCTCCTACGAGAGCTGGCGAGTATCGCGAGCGCTTCTCGCTCGCCATCAAGGGTGTCGACTTCATGCCCGGCGGAGCGTTCGAGCTCCTCATTCGCGTTGGCAATCCCAGTGCTGCCGCGTACCGCACCGATGCTGGACTCGCATCGAACACCACCTTCACCATGGAACCCGGACGGGCGAAGACCTTCGAGATCACCGTTCAGAACACCGGCACCACAACCTGGAAGCGACGCGGGGCAGGGGAGGTGGTCCTCGCGCTCGCCGAACCCCAGCAGCGGACGAGCGTGCTCTGGCACAAAAACTGGTACGGTACGAACGTACTCGGCCGCCTCACCACCGCCGAAGTGAAACCGGGAAAGAAAGGTACGTTCCGCTTCGCCCTCCAAGCACCCACGACCTACGGCGAGTACACGGAGAAGGTTCAGGTGCTCGCCGCTGGGCTGACGCGGGCGGTCAACGGCCTCCTCACCATTTCCGTACTCGTACCCAACCCTACACCAGTCGTCACGAGCACGGAGAGCTTAGGAGCGGAGCCCACGGTTCGCGTTGGCGTCGTCACCACATCGGATGGATGGGTAGAGCTCGCGAGCAGTACACCCGCGACGCTCACTGATGGCTCGGGCACTGCGGTGGCGAGTATCGCGGCAGCAACCGTGGTTCGACTCACCTACACCAGTGGCGAGTACAGCTTCACCGTAGGTGGGAAGAAGACGACGGCGACCGGGCCACTACGTCTAGCTGGACCGAGCGCGGATACCATTCTCACGATTACCAGCTGGAACAGCGCGTACAACGCGTACCGCGGCGCATTCGAATTCCGCTACACCCCAGCGACGAAGAAAATCTGGCTCATCAACGAGCTCCCCCTCGAGCAGTACGTGGCAGGACTCGCCGAGACCGGCAACACCGGGCCAACCGAATTCCTCAAGACCATGGCAGTAGCGGCGCGCACCTACGCGCTCTTCCACAACCTGCGCAAGACCAAGCACGCCGACGAATTCTACGACATCAACGCAACCACGGACCAACTCTACAAAGGCTACGGGTACGAGGGGAGGGTACCAAACTTGGTAGCCGCCGTGCGCGCGACGCGAGGCATCGTGGCAACGCACCCCACGCCGACGACTGCGAAGAACACTGTGGGCGCAATCGTCGCGGCCTACTCCTCCTGCACCGATGGTCGAACGCGGAGCATCAAGGAAGTGTGGAACCTCGACGTCGAGTACTTCCCGTACCTCGTGAGCGTGCCTGATTCCATGGGCGTGTGCACGACCCCGCCGTACCCATCCAGCTACCTCACTGGGGGGAGCGGGAACCACATGGTTGGCATGTCAGCCTACGGCGCGCTCACGTACGCACGCGACCAGGCGAAAACCTACGACTGGATTCTGTCGTACTACTACACGGGTATTACGTTGAAGCAGGTGTACCCGTAAGGGAGAGCGGGAGGCGGCTCACCCTCCCATCGAGCGCAACCTACGCTATACTGCCTGCATGCCTTCACTCCGAGACGTGCAGATTTCTGACGACGACTGGCAGGCAATGCTCGCTGAGCTCGCAAACCACTCGCGCGGACGGCACTGGCGAAACTTCGCCTGGCACGCTGCTCGCATGGCTGCCATCGACCCGCAGCGGTTCCAGCGCACGACCGTAACCGACCAAGACTGGGATGCGCTCATCGCGGAGCTCTCCCGCTTCGAGGAGCAAGGGAAGTGGCAGGAGGTTGCCGCGCGGCTCGCCCGCCTGAAAGCCATTGACCCCGCCCGGGGCGCGGTCTTGGTGGTGCCGGATGATTTGTGGTCCGCCATGCTCGGCGAACTCGTCGCACTGCGCGAGCAGGAAGACTGGCACGCGTACATCGCGCACGCCGCGCACCTCCACGGTGCCGACCCCGACCGCTTCCACCCGGCTCTCGTGCCAGATGAGGACTGGTTTGCTATCGTGCAATTCCTCCTCGCAGAGAAGCACTCTGGGAACTGGGATGCGGTGGCAAAACTGAGCGCCTACCTCATTGCCGTGGATCCGCTGCGCGCGCAGAACGACGTTAAACTCACCTCCACAGAGTGGAACAGTCTCTTCGTTGCGCTCGAAGCTGCTCGCCAGCAAGGCTACTGGGGAGAATTTGCAGCGCAGGCGAGCCGCATTACGGCGCTGCTGGCGATTCTGGACCCGACCCGGACCCCGGCTGCGGTGGCAGCGGCGGTGTAGAGGGGTTGAGCAAGTCGCCATCCATCTTCGCCATGGTGTTGGCGCCCATTTGGTTCTCGATCTGCTCCAAGAGGTGCATGACCGTCTTCGCCACGGCTTCGGGATCGGGAATGTGCTCGAACGTGAACTTCCCTTGCTCGCCAGCTGTCTGGATGGTTACGTTGCCGAACTTGAAGAGGTTCCCGAGGATGCCCTCAATCTGCCAGGTGACGTCCTGCACCCGGTAGAGCTTCTGCTCGCTCACCACGCGGTGGAAGAGCCGGTGCTGCGTGATGTTGATGATGCGCTCGTTCGTGACAATCCACACGTCCAAATAGTAGTTGAGCCAGGACACGAAGAAGAGGAGACCCCAGACGAGCGCGTACGCGCCGATGAGCATGGTCGCTGCTGCGAAACCCGCGGAGGTTGCGTCCACGAGGATGTCCGTTCGCGCGCCGAGTAGCACCCACGCGGCAACGGGAACGAGGGCGAGGAGCGCGTAGACGAGGGCGATGCGCACTGCCACGAAGCCATGGCGGTGGAGCATGAGCACTACTCGCTCACCGGGCAGCATGTTAGGAAATGTGGGCTGGATTTTCATTGGGTGAAGGGGTTGCTCACGTTCACGGAGGGCAGCGTAACGTCGGGCGTGCCCAGCTCGACGCTCGCCGACCAGTGAACGTCCCACAGGCTCACCGCTATGCCTACGAGGACTGCGGCGGAGAAAAGGAGGTACGCGAAGCTCGAGATGATCGCCGGCCGACTCACGAAACCGAAGCGGAGCATTTTAACGATTGCCACGATGCTCAACACAAACCAGACCAGAAGGAGAATGCCGAACGGAATGAGGAGGAGCCAGAGCGAGAGAGTCATAGGAGTAGTATAGCCCTACATCAACCGCTGTTGCAGGTCTTTGGGTTCCTCGCGCTGGAGGTGTCGGTAGGCGAGCGGCGTGGCAACGCGCCCCCGCGGCGTGCGGACGAGGAGCCCCGCTTGCAACAGGAAGGGCTCGACGACGTCTTCAAGAGTACGCACGTCCTCACCCGTTGTCGCCGCCAGTGTGGAGAGGCCAACGGGTCCGCCGTTGAACTGGTCGATGATCGTCACCAGGGTACGCCGGTCTGTCTGGTCCAGGCCGAGCTGGTCCACGCCGAGCTGCTCCAGGGCAGCCGTCGCGCTCGGTGCATCAACGGTGCCTGCAGCACGCACCTGGGCGAAGTCCCGCACGCGCTTGAGCAAGCGATTCGCAACGCGCGGTGTCCGGCGTGACCGACCAGCCAGCAACGTGCAAGCGGGCGCCTCCAGTGGAACGTGGAGGAGACGTGCTGACCGGTTGAGAATGTGGGAGATGTCGTCGTCACTGTAGTAGTCCAGGTGGTAGGTGAGCCCGAAGCGATCGCGGAGTGGGGAGGAGAGGAGCGCGAGCCGCGTCGTGGCGCCAATGAGCGTGAAGCGCGGGAGATCCAGACGCAGGGTTCGCGCTGCAGGCCCCTTGCCCACCACGAGGTCAATGGCGTACTCCTCCATTGCCGGGTACAGAATTTCCTCCACCGCGTGCGGGAGGCGGTGAATTTCATCAATGAAGAGCACGTCACCGTCACTCAGGTTGGTGAGGATAGCTGCCACATCTCCCGCGCGCTCCAGAGCGGGACCGCTCGTCACCCGCACCTGCGCACCCAACTCGTTGCCAATGACGTGGGCGAGCGTCGTCTTGCCCAACCCAGGGCTCCCGTGCAGGAGCACGTGCTCGAGCGGCTCCTTGCGGTGCCGCGCGGCATGGATAGCAATGATGAGATTCTCCTTCACCGCGCCCTGCCCGACGTACTCCTCCAGCGTGCGCGGACGAAGAGCAATGTCGAACGACTGGTCGTCGGGCTTTTCTTCAGGAGCGAGGATGTCGGTGCGTTCAGCCATAGGTGCTAGTGGGCAGGACGCTCGCTCGATGTCGACCGCGACCTGGCGTACGCGATGAGCAGCCGAACGCCCGCACCAGCCGAGCCCTTCGCGAGGAACTGCCCCTCGATCGTGGTCATCGTCGGCGCGATGTCCACGTGCGCCCAGCGGGTGAACTTCTTCGCGAACTGCCAGAGGAACGCCGCACCCGTAATTGCCCCGCCGTACCGCACCTTACTACTGTTCGCCACGTCACCGAAGGTACCCTTGATGTCCTCCTCGTACTCTGTCCAGAGCGGTAGCGGCCAGGCGAAGTCGCCGGATGCCTCGGCGAGCGCGTGCAGCTCTGTACCGAACGTATCACTCGGCGAGAGAATAGCGGCAGCCCGCTGCCCGAGGGCGACCATGGCCGCGCCCGTGAGCGTTGCCACGTCGACGACCGACGCGGGCGAGTACCGCTCGGCGTACGTTAGGGTATCGGCGAGGAGAATGCGGCCCTCGGCATCTGTGTGCAGCACTTCAATGGTCTTCCCCGAGAGCGTCCGCAATTGGTCTCCTGGCCGGTAGGCATCACCAGCCGACATGTTCTCTGCTGCTGGGAGCAAACCAATAACCCGAATGGGGAGCTTGAGCTGCGCTATCGCCGACATCGCACCAATCACCGCTGCAGCACCAGACATGTCCATGTGCATCTCGTACATGCTCGTGTCTGGCTTGACGTTGAGGCCACCACTATCAAAGGTGACGCCTTTGCCAATGTACACAATGGGCGCGTCTTTCTGGTGGCCGGGTGCAGCGTATTCCAAAATGCTGAACGTTGGCGGGTGGTGCGAACCGCGCGCTACGCCGAGTACGCCGCCCATGCCCAGCGCCTCGAGCGCGGCTTTGTCGAGCACCTGGGCGTGGAAGCCGTACTGCTTCGCAGCGGCAGTCGCTGCTTTCGCGAGCACGTTCGGGGTCATGTCACTGCCAGGCGTGTTCGCGAGATCGCGCGTAGCATTCGTAGCTTGGCCAACAATGGTTCCAGAGCGCACGCCGCGGGTAGCAGCAGCGCGGTCTGCAGCAGGCACGTGCAGCGCTAACGTGCGGAGCGACGGCCAGCCACCGCGAGGTGCCTTGCGGTACGTGGTGAAATCGTACGCAGCGAGGTACGCATTCTCCACTATGCACTGTGCAAGTGCTTCGCTGGTGAGCGCTGGCAACGCAACGTCGCGCGCGTCGAGAGCAACGTCCGAAAAACGGTGCTGCTTGGCAATGGCAACCACCTGTCGGCTGACGAGCATGAGGCGCCGCTGGTTCCATTCTGCGCGCTTCCCCAACCCGAGGAGGATGACGCGCTTCACCGGCGAGCCAAAGGGGATGACGTGCACTTCCTGCGCCTTCCCGACGAACTCCTTCGCGCGGGTGAACGCGCGAACCGTGCTCTGCACGCTGCTGGGGAGTGCCCGAAACCAAGGCAGTGTCTGCGGGTGCACGCCTTCGTGGACGGCAAGGATGAAGTTGCGGGATGCGGGTGTGGGCTTCGTTTGGAGGTGGACGCGCATGGGGTGTGTGGGTAAGGAGTGGAAAAAGCTTACCACTGTGCGGCGAGGAAAACAAGCATTTTTGCCTACAGTTAGCCAAAAATTATCTGCGCATGGGGTTCTCGGGCTTGACACACAGTGGTCCGGGTGCTAGGCTTGCACGTCACCGTAAAAGGTGACCTTTAACAAGCCGCATCAACCATCGTGCCCGTTTGTGCTGGGGCCACTGACCTGCAGCCACGACAAGCATGGGGGTTGTACCCAGGAGTACGCGGAGTCCTCTCTACGTTCCTCCTAGGCGCAATCTTCTTGGCTGCAGATCACTGGCCCTCGTGTTGACGGATCACACGGAGGGGGCTAGTTTTTGCGTAAAAGAAAAAACAGGAATCAACCTGCACTTACCACTACAAGGAGGTACCATGATTCGTGGAATCATGACACTCATCAACGACTCGCTCCTGGGCTTCAAGTACTTGCTGTTTGGAGACATGAGCTGGGACGTGCTCTTCATTTTGTGCATCGCCATCGCGTGCACGATCTGGTGGCTCAACCACCGCTTCCGGAAAGTGTACGACCCGGCAGTGCTCAAGCAGAAGTGGTTCAAGCTCGGCTACGTCCTGCACTGGACGTATGTATTCCGCAACGGCGCCCTCACGTTCTTCCTGACCTTCGCTGGGTACATCCTGTACCTCTCGGGTGTCACGGCTGGCACGTCCGTGAATGGCAACATCGCCGACATGGGCTCGGTCATGACGACCACCGAAGCCGACTACTGGAAGATTGAGGCCAACTTCGCCCAGGAGGGTGACAAGGAATGCCTGTACGCAAAGCAGGTGAACGCCTTCGCCGGTGAGGGAATCGCGACCGATACGGTCGGCAAAGTCTTCAAAGCTGGCGAGATGGACGTCGCCGACGGCACCCGCCTGACCGCAGGATCGTACGTGGCGGTTACGCTCATGCACGGCCGGAGCTTCCTGGCCAACGCGAGCGAGAACCAAATCCAGCAGTGGTGCGAAGCCGAGCGCCGCAGCATCTGGAACAAAATCAAGAATTTCTTCGGTGACGGCTATGGCTGGGTCCGAGCCCAGATCGTCTAGGCAACCGTACCTACCAAACACCAAAACCCGCGTTCAACTGAACGTGGGTTTTCTCTTTGCGCGCGCTACGCTTCTGCCTCCGCAGCAACTTCTTCTGCAGTGGCACCGACGAGCCACACTTCCTGCCACGCGCGGTACTTGCTGTTGAACGTTGTACTCTTCGTCTCGCCGTCCTTCGTCACGGTGTAGGTGAAACTCGCCTCGCCGCCATTGTGCGCGCTCTCCAAGCGCTTCTTCACCCCGGGTTTCAAATCCGTGGTCTTGATGTACTTCGCAGGCGGGGGCTTGGTCACGTTGAAGAGCTTGGGCGTCGTCGTGCTGGCTTCGCGACTATCCTTGGTCCCGTAGAAGTCGAAGATGAGGTCATTCCCCGACACCCGCGCTTGCAGGAGGAGGGCAGTGGCGTAGTCGTTGCGGAAGCGGAAGTCTGGCTTGGGGTCGTAGATAGTCGCGTCCATGCCCACTGGAGGTTCGTAGTAACTCACGCGGTAGCTGTGGTTGCGTCGCTCGACCACGGGCAAACCCGCGTGCATGACCAACCGGAATGCCGTCGTGGCAACCTGGCAGAGGCCGCCGCCGACTTCCGGAATGGTGCGGTTCCCCTTGATGACGAGCTCGGGCAAGTACCCGTTCGAAATTTCGATGGGGGAGAGCGCGGCGACGAGCGAGAACTCCTCGCCCGGTTTGATGATGATGCCATTCAGCAGCCGTACTGCATTGGCAATGTTCTTCCGACGGTTCGTAGGGCTGCCAGCGAAGCTCGTCTTCCCGGTCGCCACGAACTCGGTAATGCCGAGCTCGGCGGCACTATCCGATGCGGACTGTGGTTTCTGCTCGACGATGACGGCAGCAACGGTCGTCTCGCGTTCTTCGAGAAGCGCAGCGTTCATTGCTTCAATGGTCTTGGCACTCTCGAAGGTTCGACCAGCCTTGCCCTGCTGGAACTCCACCACCTTCCCACCCGCAATGCGGAATCGCGCTTCTCGGGCTTCTACGTCAATGCCGCTCTTCAACGTGTCGAGCGTGGCTTTCAGCTTTGCTTCGGTGAAAGCGAGCTCCGGGGAGTTCTTCGCACCGATCACGACGTCGATCCCGGCGCCTACAGTAGGTGCATCGAGCGTGGTGGTCTTCCCATCTGCGAGGGTGAGGGTGAAGGGTGCACGCGCAACGACTGCTTCGGCGTCGTCAACAAACTCGGTAACCTTGCTCGCGCTCAGCCGCGCATCCTCCCGACCTTGGGTGAGGGTCACGCGTGCGGGTTGCAGCGCACTCCACTGCTCCAGGGCGTGCGCTACGGCCGGCTGGTACAGGTACCCCTCGCCAGCAGACTCTGGCGTGACGGTGAATGCGTTGTTTGCGTAGTTCAGGTGCGCGTTCTCCGGTGGATCATCCTTCGCCCCGAACTGCGTGCGGAGCGCGGTCTCGACGACCTGCTCGTCTGCTTCCAGAGCCGGTGGCACGTGCTTGCGGAAGAGGAACGCGCGCCAGGATTGCAGGGTGTTGCGGAGGAGGCCGAAGTCGTGGCCGTAGGCGAAGGCTGCGCGTACGCTGGCGTCCACGTCGATGTCGACGAGCGGTGGTGTAATGTCGCTCGTCGTCAACGCCTGCTGAACAGGCACAACCTTCTCCTTCCCATCGACGGTGACGGTGAGTCCTGCTTCGACGAGTGCATCCACGCGCTGCTGCACGAGCGCGCGTGCCTCTGCCTGCGTCTTTCCGCCAATCGCAACGTCGCCCACCCACATGCCCGGAACCAGCTTGGTTGCGTACGCGCGCGGCACAGCGACAGCGACGCCGCCAAGGAGTACGAGGAGGGCGATCGCGAACGACGCATCAATGAGAAAACGTCGCCGGCTGCGGGCAGTGGCTTTGGGGTGGCTCGTGCGGGCTGTCATGCGTCGGGGCTGCTGGCGAGAATGTCGTTGAGCTGACGACGGGAGGCGGCAGCGGCATCGGTGTCGAGCGACGTGAGGAGCTCCACCGTGCAGTCGACCACGCTCGTCACGCGCGCGCCCTGCGGCAACTTGGACGTTGGCCACACGAGCGACTCGCCGCTCTCCAAACGAATCATGGCATGCACGCCGTCAATTTTTTCGATTACTCCACGCATACGCTTGTAGAAAAACAGGGTGAACGCATCCACCCGTCACACCGGCTACGGGTGGTGCTAGTCGTCTTCGTGCTTGACCTTCACCACCTGCGTCCGCGCAGTCTTAATCTTGGGCAGGGTAATGGTGAGGATGCCGTTCTTCATGTTCGCCTCGGCCTTCTCCGAGTGCACGTCAACCGGGAGGACGATGGAGCGGGAGAACCCACCCCAGTAGCACTCCTGGGTGAAGTAGTCTTCGTCTGCAACGTCTTCATCTCGGTGGCGCAAACCTCGAATGGTGACGAGGTCATTGCTTATGGCGACGTCCAGGTCTTCGGGCTTCACCCCAGCAACGGTAGACTGGATGACGACCTTCTCTGGAGTCTGGTATACGTCCACGGCGAGCTGGCCGTCGTAACGCTCTTCCAGCCAGTCCTTCTGCGGGCGGGCGGTGGGCGATGTTGTAACCTCTACACTTTTCTGGGCAATTTTCTTTGGCATGGTAGGGAGACTATACCAAAAATGCCCCGCTCCTTCAAGCGTCTAGGCAAGATACTTGACCATGGGTACACTGTAGGGCAGACTAGTACTTCACAACTGCGGCCCTATCGTCTAACGGTCAGGACATCGGCTTTTCAAGCCGGTAATCGGGGTTCGATTCCCCGTGGGGCTACCAACATCTGACGAGTACAAGAAAACCCCGCGCATGGTGCGTGGGGTTTTCCAAGGTGCTAGCGATGCTTTGGGTTAACGTGCAGGAGCTCCTCGAGCTCTGCGGGGGAGAAGAGGTGGACACTCTTAATCGCCTCGTAGCTACTATTGCGCATCAGGCGTCGCATGATCGCAACGTGCGGTCCGGTGAACCACCCAAAACCCCGGTGCTCCGAGCCAATGTTCACTTCCTTGATCGTCGGGGTTTCCACAAGGTAGTGCGTGACGTGGTAAGAATCGAATCGCTCGTCACGGTCACCCACCGGCTCCCACGGTCGGCGTTCGTTGTGCGCCTCCCGAACAATCCGGGAGACGCGAATACCCGCCTCTTCCGAACACTCCCGCAGTAAGGTGTGAATGGCTTTCTGGTCGGCGTTCGGGTCGAGTGCTCCGCCAATGCACTCCCAAATGCTCGGGTAGCGCATCGAGCGCTTCGAACGCTGGAAGAGCAGGTACTCCCGCTCGCCGCTTGGACTCATGCCCATGATGATTGCGCGAATGACCCGTTTCACGCGTGGCTTCTGCATACTTCTACTGGACACGTTCTTACAACCTCCGTGTTTTCATTGTGCGTTTCCTAACTGGAGTACGGTACAGTACACTACACACTATGTCAATGGCTGCGCGCACCATCCTCGGAATTGAAACGAGCTGCGACGACACGTCGATTGCTGTCGTGCAATCGCAGCGCGGAACGTACGCGGTGCTGGGCATGGTTACGGCTTCGCAGGTGCTGGCGCATCGCGCGACGGGCGGTGTTGTTCCCGAGGTCGCTGCGCGAGAACACGCCGCGACGATCATGCC
>JBGSPR010000031.1:0-7237 GCA_041738495.1 Patescibacteria group bacterium | reverse complement strand
CGGAATGTCGGGCCCTTCATATCGAAGGCCACGGCCACGTGCGTTGGCGTGGTATCTTTCAGGGCTTTGAGGAGCGCCGTGGCAAAACCGTACACCGCATTCACCATCGTACCGTCCTTGGCAGTGAGTGGCGGGAGCGCGTGAAAACTGCGATGGATGATGGCATTCCCGTCGACGAGGAGAACGGTTGGGTGCGGCATACGGGTAGCCTACCGCGCCTGCTGGAGTGCAGCAATTGCCGCGCGCTCCTGCGGGCAGTACGTGGTGGGTACCAACGCCAGAGCGCTGAGCGCGCTTCCGGGTTGCTCCACGCTCGGTGCCATGATGCACGTGGAATCATCGATATGCGGTACGCCAATCTGGTGGCCGAACTCGTGGAGGATGGTGGACACCACGAGCGATGTTCGCGTGGCAGGGTTCCGATGCACGAGCGAGTCCAGCTCAGTGAAGAAGAGCGCGATGCCGTCCTCGCGTACAGTCGAACCAACGTACGACGGTGCGTCGGTAAAACTGGTGAGGGCGTAGAGGTAGAGCACGGGATCTTGCGCGCCTGCTGGTGTTGGGCGAGGGAGGCGGCGCAATTGCGTGGCGCTGTACGACGTGGTCGGCGCGAGAACAGCGCCCGGTACGATAGCCACGCGGCCAGGAATGCCCAGTGTCTCGCCAATCACCGCGGCTGCGCGCTCTACCGCATCCTCTGGAACTACCACGCGGTCGTCGTTCACGAGTACGAGCGTGAGTGTACTCGATTCCTGGACGGCAAGGTACGCACGCTGGTTATCGCCATCGCGGTGCAATCCGAAGAGCCACCGAAGAGATGCATGCCTGGCAAAGCTTGACCGCCAGTGCTGGTTGAACCAGGTGCGCTCGTCCTGACGGTTCGCTTGGTAGCGAATCCCAGCGTACCCAAAGGACGCCACGATGATGACGAGGAGTCCAGTGATCTGCAACGTTCGACGCACGGGGAGTAAGCCTAGGTGAGCGGCACCGTCTTCTGCACCGTAGCAATAACCTTCTGCACACTCGTGTGCGCTTTCACGTAGAAGCACTGCATGCCAAGCTCGTCGCACTTCTGCATGATGACGCTGCTCTCGACATTCGAGAGGACGATGACCGGCGTGCTGAACGTTGCCTTATCCCCGCGTAATCGCTCGAGAAACTGCAGGCCATTCTGCTTCGGCAAGCCAAGGTCGAGGACAATCGCTGCGGGTTTACTGGCCTGCACACTCGCGACCGCGGCAACGCCGTCGTGCGCGACGACGACGCGGTACCCTGCATCCTCCAGCATTTCCCGCAACGCTGCGACAATGGAGAGCTCGTCCTCCACCACCAAGATGGTAGGAACGTTCTTCCGTGCGGGCGTGTGCGTACCAGTCAGTGCCATGCGCACACTATACAGCAAACCTCACGCTTTCGGGAGTGACCGATGCTTCCAGTGGTACCACCCAGCGTACCCCGCCCACGCGACCGCGCCGGCAGCCGCTACCGCGAGCCACACCCAACGTGGCAACTCGCCACTGGGCGGGACGACGGTGTCCGAAGGCGACGCTCCGCGCGCTACTGCTTCCCCAGCAACGACGCCGTGGTCTTCAACGCGTGGTGGTGAGGTCTCACCGGTGGGAGTAGCCGCTGCCACCATGTCTCCACGCTTGGCTGTACCGTACACGAGCGCGCTCACAACAGTACGATCGGCATTCAGAAGCTCGAGCGTTCCACCATCATTGCGGAGCGCGAAGCGCAGCTCATCTTCGCCCAACCGTCGCGTCGACTGCGCGGCAATGCTCCCTTCGAGGTTCGTCACTTTCTTCCCGAAGCGCAGCGACCAGCCAGTGAGGTCCACGGCCCTCGCCTCCGTACTGCGTACTTCTACCCACTCCTCCTCCCCTTCCGCAGGATTTGGCATAGCCGCAGTGAGCGAGAGCTTCGTACTCCGATCGTAGTCCAGCACGGTAAGCGCGACCGTTGCGGTTCCAGACTTCCCCTTCGGGTCAACGACGGTGAGCTCCACGGTGGCTTTCCCGGGTTTCGCAAAGGCGTGGCGGACTACGGTACCCGTTGCACGCGCGCCGTCGGAGAACGTCCAGCGGCACTCGAGGTCATCACCATCTGGATCTGTTGCATCTGCGGCACTGAAGGTGAGCGTCGCCCGCACCCGCACGGTTGGCTCGAGGTCGCGGATCGTCGCAACGGGTGGACGGTTTGGATCTTCGTAGACATTTTCCTTGCCTGGCGTGAGCTGGCGCGTCCACTGCCACGCACCCTGGATGAGCGCGTAACTCTGGTTCTCCGGCGCAGTGCCTTTCCACGCGACCGTTGACGTGATGACGCCGTCAGGCGCGGTGAGGGTGACGGTTTCCCCACCCGTGTTGTTGAGGGCAATGCCCGATTCACCACGCCGCACCGTTAGCCAGGCGCCCGGTGGAATGCTGACGGAGCGGAACGTGTACCCAGCTTTCGAGCTATCGTTGAGCTTCCAACCAGAGAGGTCAACGACAGCGTCTCCCGTGTTCTGCAATTCCACGAACTCGGCTTCGCTGTCTGGTCCTGTGGGGTCGGGGAGAACTTCGGTGAGCACGACGTGGTGGGGCGACGGCGCTACAACCACAGTAGGCGGCGCGCTGAGTTCGGGTACAGGAGAGCTCGGGCTCGGCGCTGGATTCGCTGCCACAGGTTGCGGCGGGGCAGCGGTGATGAACTCCAACTCCGAACTCGTTGCCTGCGGCTCGGGCGTGCTTCGGCTCACCCAATCGTGGTCATTCTGGTTCGCATCCTCACCGTTCCCGCGAAACATGTCCTCGCCGCCCTCGGCCATGCTCTCACTCGTCGCGGTGGCACGTGCCTTGCGTTCGATGCTCTTCGCGCTCCCGGGTGTTGGGGCGGGCGCGCTCTCGACGTGCGTTGCGCTCCCCCATCCCACGAGATCGACGATGCCATCACTGACGACGAGCTCCACGCTATTATCTGCCGCGAGAGAGTTCGTCGTATCGTAGCGCGCATCGGGCACCACCGCACCCGTGTACCCGGTAGGGTGCGCGATGAGGAAGTACCCGTGCGCGGGAACGACCGCGCTCTCGAAGCTGGTGACGAGCGGGTACGGCGCGCCAGCCGCCGTGCGCTTCACGAGACTCCAGGTGGCGACGTCCACCGGAGTATCCGTTGGGTTGTAGAGCTCGATGAATTCATCCGTGCTGAAACCTGTTGCGCCACTCACCTGCACCTCGCTGATGACGAGGTGGGGTGCGGGAGCGGCGTAGCTGAGCGCTGGGCCGACGATGAGAGCAATGATGAGTGCGGTGCGAAGACTTTGCATACCTTCTTCTCCTTGAGTCCCAGCACCAGGGCGATGCCCTGATGCCGGACTGACAAGAGGACGAATTGTAAAAGGTGAACGGGAACGTTACGCCGTGGCGGATTCCGCCGCGACGAGCTCGGGCTTCGCGCCTTTCCGTGCGGAGCCGAGCATGATGAGCTGCTGCGCCACCACTTCGGTGCGCGCGTGCGTCTGCTTGTTGCGGTCTTCCCACTTCCGGTTGGCTAAGCGGCCTTCCACGTAGAGCCGATCGCCCTTGCGGACGTACTTCTCCACGATGTCGGCGAGCTTACCCCACGCAGTCACGGGATGGAACTCGACGCTCTTCTTCAATGCCTTCGTCTTCGCGTCACGCCACACGGCGTTCGTCGCGATGCTGAACGAAGCAACCTTCTGCCCAGCGGCAGAACGCACCTCAGGGTTATGGGTGAGGTTGCCCATGAGCGTTGCTTTGTTGAGATTCACTAGGAGTCACCTCCTTTCTTGAAGTATGAAAACACGAGGAATGTAGGGCTTGACGCCCCTCCCGGACCGACGCATACTTGGCGCGGATGTGATTACTAGCGCAAGCTAGTGTCTGTCCGGACAAAATTGCCGAGCACGGGGGTGTCTCCTTTCCAAGGCCCCGGTGTTCGGTTTGAAAATTTACTTGTTACTCTGATCCATAATTAGCTTAGGAATCAACGAAACCGAGGAACTGATAGGTGACGTCTCCTACGCGCTGGCCTATGGACTGGGTGACGCTTTCTAGTACCTGCAACCGCTCTTTCGTAAATGTATCAACAATGAACACTCGCGTGAGGTAGTGCTGCGCATTGTACGTGTTGACATTGAAGTTGCTTGCTTCACTACTCATTGGTGCATCAATTGGGTTAGTCGTCGTGTACGCGAGTAACTGACCATTTTTCGAGAAGCCAAGGAAGTACGCTCCTTGCGCGGACTGCACGAGCACGTCTACCGGCTTCGTTGTGTCTGCTGCATCGAAGGCCAGAATTTCTCCTGTCTCTTTCGTGCACACGCCCTGCGGCTGGCTATTCCTAAATAGAATGGTCCAAGTGTCACACGGAATGTCGAGGTGCTGCCAGGTCTTTCTGTCGATATCATAAACGGCGAGCTCCAACTTCCCAGGTACCCAGCCTCGATCAATTTGTTGCGCCCAGACAATGATTTGTTGTTGCTTCGGAAGCACCGTGAGGAACTCGTAAGCTGTATACGGTGGCTGCGCAGCGCTCGGGCTACTGTAGATGAGCTGCCGCTCTCCAGAAAGCGGCTGGTAGTAGAGCGTGTAGGGCGTACCAATCTCCTGTGGCCGGTACGGACGCTCGATGAAGTAAAGACCGAGCTCTCCTTCGGCGAACGCCTTGGGCTCGAGGTAGGCCGACGTCGATGACTTGTTAGCCAGCGTGAAACGCGCAACCTCTTTGCCGTCGCGGAGATCAGTCACCACGAGCGCCTGGAAGAACTTCAACAGCTCGCCATCGGCTGGCTTGGGGTTCGCCGTAAAGGTTGTCGTTGCACGGTACCGCCCGTCGCTACTCGTGACCTCGAGCACCTCGAGGTCCTCAGCAGACTTACTCAGTACCGTACCATCCAGGTCAACAGTGGTTGCCTCGTACTTGTAGGTGAATGGTTCACCAATGTCAGTGAAAACCTTCACCTTTCCGTCCCGGTACATGGTGATTGGATACGGACCGGATTGGAACGTATAAAACACCTTTGCTTGGGTTCGATCAATATTTGCAATGAATAGTTGGGTTTCCGTGAGTGACGGGTATCCCGGCTCACTGTCGAACTCAAGCAACGTTGTTGCCGAGTAGACCATCTGGTTCTTTTTAAACGCATCACTTACTGTTGCGACAACTTGTGCATTTCTACCACTCGTGTACCACATCGAAACGCCAACTGCGAGAACAGCGACGACGAGTGAGGAAGTCAATGTGATGCGTTGATACTTCTTCATACGTGTAAAGAAGTGAGAATGCTGGAAGTATAGAAGTATGGGGGAGAGACTGGTAGATCTCTCCCCTTCTATGCGATTGTGAAGTGAGGCTAAAAATACTGCTTCATCAAGTTCGGCCGCCAAGCCTTAAAGCCATTCGCGCGCAGACTAGCGTCAGTCATGTAATGCTTACCAATGTAGTAGCGGAAGCCATTCTCGCTCCCTACCCAGTTTGCATCGATCAACCACCAGCCGTCACGAACGCCGCTGGCATTGTAGTGCGGACTTTCTATGATCGCCGTATGCGGCATTGTGCTCTGAACAACCCACCCCGGACCCGCACTGCCTACATCAGTCGTAGCGTAGGTATATCCGGACGGTAGGTAGAGGTGGTAGTTGCTGCCGAGTCCGTAGGACGAACGGAAAATAACGAGGCTGACGAAAAACTTACACCAGCCTCCAAGTGCATAGGTACTCATACCAACCGGACCGGTTGCACCACTGTAGTCAGCAGCTACTTTCTGATAGGCCCAATTGTCAGTACCACCCGTGACGTAATTCCAATCGCCCATGTACTTACCGTAGTACGTCTTACTCGACGTACCGCTCCGATTCTGCGAAAGCGCATACCGCACTTCGCTAAGAATGTACGGAGCCCAATTACCACTGTAAACTGCGGCTGCTGCCGGTTCAGCGCCCGGCCGGTCGGGGTTCACATCATCCGGGGCAACAGTAATGTCCGTCGGAGCACTAGTCGGCTCCACCGGATTGGAGGACTGCTCCTCCGCGCAGCCGCCTAAGAAAGCGGCCGGGATAACAGCAATGGCCAGGAGGGCCATCACCAGGACGAGAAACTTACTCGTCTTCATGTTTCCACTCCTTCCAGGCCCTCTGGCCTGGGAGTTTTCAATTCACGTGTGCACGCCTGGCGTTTCCAGGCATGCGGTTACTCGTACGTGACGCCCAATCCCATGGACTGGCGTCGGATGGCTGGTGAAGCCCTTCGCGTTGTGGTTCACCTCACTCCTTTTCAAAGGGCAGTCCCATGACTGCGGTTCACGATGTGGTGAGGTGGCCAACGGTCTTTCCAAGACGTCCACTGGCTACCTCGGTTTGTGTTACTCCCAGGCTAGCACGTATTTTTTCGATTTTTCGCCGAGTTATCCACGATAAAACAGCGCCGTCGCGACGGCGCTCGCGTCCCGCTCTGCCTCACAAGCCCGTGCTCGCTACGCTGCGCGACTGTCTTGTGGGGGCCCCAGAAATCCTAAAAAATGCCACATCCGTGGTGACTCCAAATTTGCAAAAAGTGCGCTTCCGCCTTGACTAAAATGACAATTTGCCCTATTGTACGTGGTTCAGTACACTACATATACCACTATGAAGAAACACCTCATTGCACTCACCGCTTCCCTCGGCGTCCTGGTCATCCCGGCCGTCGCCTCCGCCGCGGTCACCATCGAGAACGTCGGTGGCAGCTTGGGCTTGGGCAACGCAGACCTCAAGCAGACGGTCATCAACATCATTAGCTACGTCCTCGGCCTGCTCGGCCTCATCGCCATCATCATGATCCTGTACGGCGGCTTCACCTGGATGACTGCGGGTGGCAACGAGGATAAAATTGACACCGCCAAGCAGATCATTTCGGCAGCGGCTGTTGGGCTCGTGATCATCCTCATCTCCTGGGCGATCGTCAACTTCGTCATCGGCGCAACCCGCAACGTGACGCGGGGTGGTTTGTAAAAAACTGCAGCGAGATTGGCTGGGGTGCCAGTCGTCTTTTGCATTGACGCAGGGGAAAAACCTGGTAGAGTGAGGGTAGGTTCGCTGCAACTCGCAGACTCCATGAACGGAAAGGGGGTGGATGTATGAAACTCAACCGCAAACTCGTCGCCGGTGCAACGTCCCTCGGGGCGCTCCTGCTCCCGGCCGTCGCCTCCGCCGCGGTCACCATCGAGAACGTCGGTGGGTCGTTGGGTCTGGGCTCT
>JBGSPR010000025.1:0-13335 GCA_041738495.1 Patescibacteria group bacterium | reverse complement strand
CGCGCTCCTGCATCCGCTCGCCGCGCATGCCGAGCTCGATGTCCGGAACGCTCCCGGTAGTGAAGGCTTCGGCCAAGTCGCGAATTCGCGTTTGCGGGAGTACTTCCCGCTGGTACTCGTCCGTCTGGAGGAGGGGAAGTGAGTCATTGCAAATGACTCCACGGAGGATGATCTCCTTCCCCTCTTCATCGAGGGCGCCGTGAATGACCTTCACGGACTGCTTCTGCTGCGCCATAGCAGCACTCCTTCTCTTGTGGGTTTAGCTCCTGGTACGTGCACGTTGTGCAACTAAGGATGGCAACCCAATTGATATGATCCCGTAGTTTCGCTCCCGCTCTGCGTGGGACAGCAACCCGGGTATAACAAAGAACCGTGGGTGGGTCGTACCACGCACGACGTTCGGCGTCAAGCCTGCTGCGGCTCCTCTCGCATAATGCACGTGCCGTCCCTAGGCTCCGTAGCGCCGCAAAAACTCTGCACGGGGAATAATCCCGAGTTGGACGTCTTCGGGCTTCACCCCTTTCTGGTACGGCTTATCCTGTCGCGCATGCGACGCCCACTCTACCACGCTCGCCTGCTGCTTCTCCTCAATGGGTATGCTGGGAAACGTTTGGAAACCAAGACGGCGAGCCGCGCCACGCGACATCATCCACGATACCGCAATCACACCGGAAATCTCGGGGTGGTCGGCAACGTACGTCGCCATGTCGCGCAGCGAGCGCTCCACATCCCGAATGCCCGCTGGCGCCTGGTCATCCGCATCCCCTGGCCAGCTCACCTCGAGCACTTTGTCACCGCCCTCCAGCTTCGTTCCATCGGCACAGACGACTTCCTGCCATTCGAAGTCATGCACGCTCCCTTTGAGGTGGCCGAACGTAATGTGCTCCGTATTCTGCGCCGATCGTTCAGCTCGCAACGCATCAGCTCGCGCGCGCACTTCGGGATTGAAGTATGCCTCACGCAGCACCTCGCTAATGCGCGCCGTCGCTCGCTCAACGAACGTATCACGTGGCAGTCCATCGAGGAGCTGTGCATCCGCGATGAAACGGTCGACCGTGTCGTCGCCGAAAATCTTCCTCCCTTCATCGAAGTTTTCATCGAGTAGCGCGTCAACCGGTCGCTTGCCTGCAGCCACTGCTCTGTCGTACAGCTGTTCCATGTTGTGCTGGACGCGTGCTACCCGCTCCTCGTACTGGCGCTGGAGCTCAGCCTGCTCTTCACCGTACTGCGTCGGATCAGAAGGGAGGTGTTCGGGCATACGCGCTACACCGCCACATCACGCTTCTGGAAGCGCCACGCTGCAATCACCGTGGCAGCGAGCGCGAACGTGGTGAAGACGATGATCGAAGCGAGGGAAATCTCACCACGGTTCAACGCTGCGCTGGAGTCGAAGTACGAGAAGAAGCTCAGGTACTTAAAATTCTCCACATTCTCCTTCAGCGCAGAGACGATAGTGAGCACGTACATGAGCACGAGCGCGCCACCGGCTACTCCGTACGCGCGGCTCCGCTCACTGGCAAACGCCGAGGCAACCATGCCTAAGCTGAAAATTGCCCACGCGAAGAGCACGCAGAGGAAGAACATGGTGGTAAAGCGCGAGAGTACGTACGGCACGTCGTGGAGTGCGGCGAATGGAATGATGGCGAATGACGACACCGCGCTGAACCCAACGAGCACCAGGCACCCTGCGAAGTACTTCTCCCAGAAGATGCGCCCGCGGGATACCGGCCGGCTCAGCAGGAGTTCAGCGGTGCCGCGCTCAGCTTCGCCGGCAATGCTCCCGGCTGACATAGCGAGGAGCAGGAAAATGACCAGCATCGGCCACACAATGCTGAACTGCTCCATGGCGATGAAGTTCTCCACGTGAGAGAAATCTAGCTGTTCGACGTTGAGCACCTTCAGAATGCCCTCCGGGTAGTTCTTGAATGCCTCCTGGAAACTCGCGGACTGCGCTTGGATGCTGGGGTACATGCCCACGTACATCCAGAGCAAGAGCACGGAACCCAGCGCGAAAACGAGGAGGGAAATCCGACGGTCGCGCAGGGCACGGAAAGTTATGGGAAGCATAGACTAGGTCTTTGCGTAGTACTCGAGGAAGATGTCCTCCAGCGGCGCATGGTCGATGCGGAGGTCGCGGAGGTTACACGTCGCCAGGAGGCGGATGATGGGGTCTAAGTCTCCCCGCACCTGCGCCGTCACGTGCAGTGGCTCTGCGTGCGTCACGTGCACGTCTGGGAGGGTGAAAGCTTCTGCATGCACGGGCGTATCGAAGTACGCGTCCACCACGTGCATCCGCTTCTGCTTGAGCGACTGAATAGTTTCCGTTGCCACCATTCTCCCGCTGCGGATGATGCCCACCCGGTCGCACGTCCGCTCTACCTCGGCGAGGTTGTGTGAGGACATGAACACCGCACTCCCCCGCTTCGTGGCTTCCCGCAAGAGCGCGTACACCTCGTTCTGCAGCAGCGGGTCCAGGGCATTCGTTGGTTCGTCTAAGATGAGGAGGTCGGGCTGGAACATGAAGGCCAGGACTATTCCCAACTTCTGCTTGTTCCCGGAAGACAGGTGGCGGAATTGGAGACTGGGGTCGAGGTCGAAGCGACGGCACAGATCATCTGCCGCATCGGAAGCCCCGGGGTTCGTCTTCCGGTAGAAGGCAATGTGCTCTCGGCCTGTCCACTTGCTGTACAAACGAACTGTACCGGAGAGGTAGCCAACCGAGCGTTTGGCGGCAACCGAATCGCGCTGCGCGTCTTTCCCCAGAATGGAAATTGCCCCGCTGGTCGGACGGATAAAGTCCATCATGCACCGGATCGTCGTGGTCTTCCCCGCGCCGTTCGGCCCAAGGAAGCCAAACACCTCACCCTGCGCCACTGTGAACGAAATATCGTCAACAGCGGCTTTCTTGCCGAAGACTTTGCGGAGGTGACTCACGGTGACGGCATCCATACGTGCAGGATATCACAGGTTGCTCAACATTTCCGCTGTGCCCATGCCCGCTCCACGTACACCTTCCGCCACCAGAAACGCTCAAGGGCGTAGCCACCTAGTGCGCCCCCGAGGATGAGGGCGATTTGCAGGATGGGGTGCAGGGCACAACCTCCGTACCATGCCACGGTCTTCCCAGCAGACTCTGTCCAGGCCAGGTACGCGGCCTCAATTCCCGCGTGCACTGCGTAGCTCACAACAATGCCAAGCAGGACGGTGGCGGCAAGGTACGCAGCGTGCTTGTGCTTCGTTGGCTTGGGTGGAGCCGACAGGAACATGTCACTATTCTACACCCAAGAGCACAATAGTCGTACGAAAACATAAAATACAAACGCGCACTGTACACCTACTGATGAGAGAAAATAAAAGGAGCGCCCTGTGCTGCGCTCCTGGTGTACTCACGCGCTCGCGCGCTGTGCCTGCCAACGCTGGCGGAAGTCGATCGGACCACCGTGGAATATGTAGTGCCAGGTAGCTTCCTCCGGCGTAGTACATGTTCACTGGCCCGAGGATCTCCTCGCGCTGCGCCTGCAGGTATGCTTGAAGCTGCTCTTTTGTGGTGCACATGGCAACCTCCTCTACGAACAAGGCTGCGTTTGTATTGCCTTCAAACGTACGCCTTTCCCTGAACGCCGTCAAAGGCTGGGCGCAACATTGACAAGGCGAACGCGCGGGCGTAGGCTAGGGAGCCGAAAAAAGCTGAATAAACATACATCAACCAGGAGGTGTTTCTTGAAAAAGTCAGTTGGCATAGTCCTCACAATCCTGCTCGTCGTGCTCGCCGCAGCCTTCATCGTTCACATCGTTACCTCGAGGAACGAGGTTCAGCGCCAGCAAGCCCTGGTCGCGGAACGCGACGCAAACGTATCAGTGCTGACACAGCGCAATGACCAGCAGAAGGAACTCATCGAGGAGTACCAGGCGCGTATTGCGGAGAAAGACTCAACGCTTGAGGTTACTATCGTCCTCTACGCGAAGGAGAAGCAGCGTACCGACCAGCAGGCTGCGCAGGCAGTGCAGCTCGCTGAATCACACGCGCGTGAGCAGCGCGATCTGCAAGAGCGCATCGATGCGTGCAGCGCGGACCTCGCCCAAGTAACGGCGACGTGCGATACACTCAGCGCTGATCTCGCGGACGCACAGCGCACGAACGCGCGGTACGAGCAGACGATCACCCAGTACATCACGTACGTCGGTGGGCTCACCCCGCACCTGCACTGGCTGCAGAACGAAGCCGAGCGGAACTGGTGGGAAAAGTTCTGGGATCGGGACAAACTTCCGAAGCCCTCGTACCCCCTCCCCGAGCCGCCGGTGACGCCGGAACTGCACTAGCACATTGATGAAAAAACTGACCGTCTGCCGACGGTCAGTTTTCTCGTACTCGCGAAACTAAAGTTCTACCCCGCGGTGCATGCCCATGCCGCGTGCGCCTCTGCCCATACCCATGCCGCGCACCTCACCGTCAGCCATGCGCTCTTCCATCACCTGCTGGTGCTGGTCAGCCTGCGCTTGGGTGACAACGCCCTTCTCAACGAGCGTCTGCAGGCGCTCTTGCATTTCTGCTTTTCGGGCAGCCTGCATCTTCTCCTGCAATTGCTCGTCCGTCATGCCCTTGGCATTGGCAAGCTCTTCTAAGGTCTGCCCTTTTGCCCAGGCATCCTTCACCTCATCGACGGTCGCACCGAGCAGACTTGCCTGCTCTTGGAACCGCTCCGTCTGCTGCTGGGCGATTTCTTCTGGCGTGGCATTGCTGCCAAGGCCAAAGCCCCACCCATGCGCGAACACTGCGCTCCCACTGGCGGCAGCCAGGGTTACGCCGGCAATGACTGCCGCAAGCACACGTTTCTTCTGCATACGCACATTTCGTTAATGCGAAGCCTAACGAAATACAGCGTAAAACAACCTTCTGAAAAAAGGCTGAGGGGGCAAATAACTACGCCCTACTCCGTGGTCTGCCCGTCGAAATCCGCTTCGTTCGACTCTGCTTCAGTCTTGGTAATGCGCACGATGCCGTCCTTGTGGTGCGCGGGACTGTACAGCGTGTAGAGCTTGAGCGGCTCGGTCGCCGAGGTGTTCACGACGTTGTGCTGGGCGCCCGCGGGGACGATAACTGCGGCGCCATCTTTCACCGCGTACTCGTTGCCGTCGATGACCACCTTCCCCTGCCCCGACTCGAAACGGAAGAACTGGTCATTCTCCGCGTGTACCTCCAGCCCAATTTCCTCATTGGGCGGTAAAGCCATAAGCACGAGCTGACTGTGCTTGCCCGTGTACAGCACTTCACGGAAGTGCGTGTTCTGAATCGTCGCTTGTTCAATATCCTGACAGAATCCTTTCATACGCAGTGCTGGGTAAAGGCGAGGCCTCTCCCTACAAACTAGCATAGGATGGTGGAAGCTTACACCCTACACCTGTCGCCGCTTCTTCCGTACCACCTTCAAACGTGCCAGCTCCTTGGCCATTGCCGCCTGGGCGTCAGCGAAACCCACGTCATCACTCGAGCGCTCCTGCATGAGCTTCTGCGCTTTCTCACGGGCAGCCTGTGCACGTGCCTCGTCAATCTCTTCAGCTTTCTCTGCGGTGTCGGCGAGGATGATGACGCGGTTATCCCGCACCTCCACGAAGCCACCAGACACCGCCATCGCCTGCTCCGTACCAGCCTGAACGAAGTGGAGTTCACCGGCTTGCAGTACGCTCACGAGCGGAATGTGATTCGGTAGGATACCTACTTCCCCCATCTGCGTGGGCACGTTGACGGACGCGACATCCTCGTCGAAGACGACGCGCTCGGGAGTGGTGATGGTGAGGCGGAGGGTGGTCATGTTACGCGCGGACCTCGTCAATCGTGCCCTTCATGTAGAAGGCCTGCTCGGGCACGTCGTCGTACTTACCATCCAGGATAGCCTTGAAACCACGAACGGTCTCGGCGCGCGGCACGTACTTGCCGGCTGATCCTGTGAACTGCTCGGCCACGAAGAACGGCTGCGAGAGGAATCGCTGAATTTTGCGAGCGCGGTTGACCGTGAGCTTGTCTGTCGGGGAGAGCTCTTCCATACCGAGGATAGCGATGATGTCCTGGAGATCCTTGTAGCGCTGCAGCACCTTCTGGACAGCACGGGCAACGGCGTAGTGCTCTTCACCAACGATGGCAGGATCCAGGATGGTGGACGTGGAATCGAGTGGGTCAACCGCCGGGTAAATACCCAGTTCAGCGAGAGCGCGCGCGAGCACTACTGTGGAGTCCAAGTGTGCGAAGGTCGTTGCAGGTGCGGGGTCAGTGAGGTCGTCTGCAGGCACGTACACGGCTTGCACGGACGTGATCGAACCTTTATTCGTGGAGGTAATGCGCTCTTGCAGTTCGCCCATTTCTTCGGCCAAAGTCGGCTGGTAGCCGACGGCGGACGGGATGCGCCCGAGCAGGGCTGACACCTCTGAGCCGGCTTGCGTGAATCGGAAAATGTTGTCGATGAAGAGGAGAACATCCTTCTGCTCCTCGTCGCGGAAGTACTCGGCCAAAGCGAGACCGGAAAGTGCAACGCGCGCGCGAGCACCTGGGGGTTCGTTCATCTGACCGAAGACCATTGCGGTCTTGTCGATAACTCCAGTGCCCTTCATTTCGTGGTACAGGTCGTTGCCCTCGCGCGTGCGCTCGCCCACCCCGGCGAACACCGAGTAGCCACCGTGCTCGGCTGCAATGTTGCGGATGAGTTCCTGGATGACCACCGTCTTCCCAACGCCAGCACCGCCGAACAGGCCCACTTTTCCACCCTTCACAATAGGGCAGATGAGGTCGATGACCTTGATGCCGGTTTCAAATACTTCTGCTTTGGTAGCCTGGTCTTTGAAGAGCGGCGCCTCGCGGTGGATTGGGTACGTCTTCTTGGTCGCTACGGCGGCTCCCCCATCCACGGGCAAACCGACCACGTTGAAAATGCGCCCGAGCGTCTCTGGGCCCACGGGCATGCGTATGGGCGCGCCGGTATTCACTACCGCCGTACCGCGCTCCAGACCGTCTGTACTGTCCATGGCCACGGTGCGTACGACGTTCGCACCCGAGTGCTGCTGCACTTCCAACACCAGCGGGTTAGCTCCCTTGCGCTCCACGTTGAGCGCCGTGTAAATGGCAGGGAGGTCTTTTTCGAAGTGCACGTCGACAACTGGACCGATGATCTGGGTAATTTTTCCTTGGGTCATATGGGTGTTATTCAAGAGCGGCGCGTCCTGCAGAAATTTCCGCGATCTCGCGGGTAATCCCAGCTTGGCGCGCCTGGTTATAGGTGAGGTTAAGGTCGTCAATGAGGTCATCGGCTGCGTCCGTAGCGTTGCGCATGGCAACCATGCGCGCCGCGTGCTCCGACGCGAGCGACTCCAGCACCACCTGGTACAGCTGGCTCTCCACAAGGTTCCGCAACATCTTCTCCAGCACCAGGTCCGCAGAGGGTTCGAAGAGGTAGGGATTCTGAAACGCTTCCACCTGCTGTACGGCAATGCTGCTGTCCACGTCGTCCAACACCTCGCTCAGCTCTTGCTTGCGAATGGGCAGGATCTGCCGGCTACGAGCTTTCTGCGTGAGCGTGGAGATAAAGTCCGTGTACACCACGAGCACCTTGTCGTACGTGCTGGCAACGTAGTCGTCAATGGCGAGTTTTACGATAGGCTGCAAGTCGGCGACCGTCGGATGGGCGTGCGCGTTCGGGAACGCTGCAACGATGTTCAGGTTCAACCGTCGCAACGCGTCGGCGGCTTTCGTCCCAACGGTAATCAGATCCACGGGCATCGTCTCGGCGTTGATGACATCGAGCGTCTGTCGGACGACGTTCGCATTCAAGCCACCTGCAAGGCCACGATCCGAACTCACGACGAGCACGGCAACGCGCTGCACGGGCCGCTCGACGAGCAACGGGTGCACGTCTGGGTTGGTAACGGCGCTCACATTGGTGAGCACATCCCACGCTGCTCTGGCGTACGCGCGGGTCATCAAGGCCTGCTGGACGGCGCGGCGCATCTTGGAAGCGGCCACGAGTTCCATGGCTTTGGTGATCTTCTTGGTATTACCGACCGACTTGATGCGTCGGCGGATGTCGCGGGTACTGGCCATGCTAGGTGCGGGTTTTGTTAAAGTCGGAGAGCGCTGCTTTGAGTTGCTCTTCTAGTTCACCAGTCAGTTCCCCGCCCTGCTCCAAATTCCGAAGCCAGCCAGCGTACCCGGCGCGCAAGCTCTTGAGGAAACCATCCTGCCAGTCCTGCACCTGCTCTACCTCAACCTTGTCCAAGTAGCCTTGCGTGACAGCGTAGAGAACGGCCACTTGCTCGGCAACGGGCATGGGCTGACCAGTCCCCTGCTTCAGGAGCTCCGACGTGCGCTTGCCCCGCTCCAGCTGCTGCTTGGTGGCGTCGTCCAGGTCCGACCCGAACTGCGCGAATGCTGCGAGCTCACGGTACTGCGCCATGTCCAAGCGGAGCTTACCCGCTACCTTCTTCATGGCCTTGCGCTGCGCACTCGAGCCCACGCGGGACACGGACAAGCCAATGTTCAACGCAGGACGCTGTCCTTGGTAGAACAAATCGGATTCCAGAATAATCTGCCCGTCGGTAATGGAAATGACATTCGTTGGGATGTACGCACTCATGTCGCCAGCTTGCGTCTCGATAATCGGCAGCGCGGTGAGCGAACCGCCACCGAAATCCTTGTTGAGTTTTGCCGCACGCTCCAAGAGACGAGAGTGGAGGTAGAAGATGTCGCCTGGGTAGGCTTCGCGGCCAGGTGGACGGCGAAGGAGGAGGGAAACTTGGCGGTACGCCCACGCGTGCTTGGAGAGGTCGTCGTACACCACCAGCGCATCCTGCCCTTTCCCCATGAAGTACTCGCCCATTGCGGCACCGGCGTACGGCGCCAAGAAGGAAAGCGCTGCTGGATCCGACGCGCTCGCGAGGACGACGATGGTGTGCGCCATGGCGCCATGCTTCTCCAGCTCGGCCACGATGCGGGCGATCTTACTCGCCTTCTGGCCAATAGCCACGTAGATGCACGTCACGTCCTGCCCTTTCTGGTTGATGATGGTATCAATGGCAATGGCGGTCTTGCCGGTCTGGCGGTCGCCGATGATGAGCTCGCGCTGGCCGCGACCAATGGGGATGAGCGCGTCAATGGCTTTCAAGCCAGTTTGCAGTGGCTGCTTCACGGACTCGCGGGTGATGACACCGGGTGCCACGCGCTCCACGGGCATGGTTGCCGAAGCAACGATTGGACCTTTCCCGTCAACTGGTTCGCCGAGCGGATTCACCACGCGGCCAACGAGCGCATCGCCGACAGGAACAGACATGACCTCACCCGTCCCTCGAACTTCTTCTCCTTCTTGCACACCCGTGGCACCGTTCAGGAGCATGATGCCCACGGTGTCTTCTTCCAGGTTGAGCGCAACACCCGTGGCGCCAGACGCGAACGTTACTTTCTCACTGGACTTGATGTTACTCAAGCCCTCCACGCGGGCAATGCCGTCGCCCACGTCGATGACGTGACCAACAGTTGCCGCGCTGGCTTTGGCGGTGTAGCTCTGGAGTTGGGCTTTGAGAACATCGACGATTGTGTGTGGCATACGCGTGTGAGCGAGGGAAATTATTGGAGGAGGTGAGATGTGAGCGTTGCAAGTCGGGAGGCGAGCGCGTTATCGATGAGGCGATCCCCGACTTGAATCTTCACGCCTGCGAGGAGTTTGGCTTCATGGACGTGCCGGATTTTAACTTTCTGGTTGAGGGCTTTCTCTAAGTTTGCTGTGAGCTCTGCATCGTCTCCGGCCGTGAGCGTCTTTGCGCTGCGAACCTTCACGATGACTGGCCCACCCTGCTGCGCGATGAGCCGCTCGAGTTCAGCGGCAATGCGCGGGACGAGTCGCAGCTGCCGTAGCCGAGCGAGCGTGTGCACCATCCGGTCAGCCACCGCTGCACGATCCTGCACTGACGCGGCTTGCGCTGCGCTCAGGTACGCTTCGGCGTACTGGCGGACAGAGGCTTTACGCATGTTTACTTTCCTCTACAGCTTCAGCGACGAGTTTCTTGTCGAGGTCTTTGGTCGTCCCCTGCGGCACCACCTTCTGCGTTGCGCTGATCACCAAATTCACGAGCTCAGCTTTCGCTTCGGTAAGCGCCTGCAGCTTCTCAGCTGCAATTTCGTTACGCGCGTGCTTCCGCATGCTGGCGAGCTCAGCGTCAATTTCCTCAATCCGCTGCTTCCGGTACCGTTCACTCTCCACTTCCACTTTTTCCAGGATGTGCTGCGCTTCCTTGCGAGCTTCCACGAGTTTCTGCTCTTTCAGCTGCTCCGCTTCAGCGAGCTTCAGCTCAACCGCCTTTGCGTCTGCTAAGCTCTTCTCAATTTTCTCGCGCCGCTCGCGAAGCATTCTGAGCAAGGGGGTGTACGCGAACTTCCACAGTACGAACAGAACAATGGCGAAGTTCAGGACTTGCGCAAGGAGAAGCGCTGGTTCGATGCCGAATTTCTTGACTAACTCTTCCATAGGGTTGAAGTGTTACTCGCTAGCCTTCCCCCGCCAGGTGTGGCGAGGGATTCGTCAGCGAAGAACTAGACGAACTTGATGATGAGTGCAACAACCAGAGCGTACACGGCAATGGCTTCGGCGAATGCCGCGGCGATGAGCATGGGAACCTGAATTTTCCCTGCTGCCTCTGGATTCCGACCAATGGCCTCCATGGCCTTGGCGGCCAGCTTCCCAATGGCGAAGGCTGGACCAAACCCACCCACGGCAATGGCTGCCGCTGCCGCAAACAACTTTGCTGATTCTGCTTCCATACACATTCCTTTCGTGCGGTACGCTTCGACGATGGTTGGGGTTTAACGTCGTGCGGGTGCGCACACTTAGTGGCGAAATGTTCGTGAACTACGATCGGTACTTCAGGAACACTTCGGCACTCCCCCTCGGCAGATCGGGGGACGCGATGCGGGAGTTAATGCTCGTGCGCCGCTGTAGCAATTTTCAAGAAGACGAGGGTGAGAATGGAGAAGATAAACGCCTGGATGAGCCCGACGAAGAGTTCGAGGAAGAGGAAAGGTATGGGCGCGATGAACGGAACGATGAGGCCAATGACAATGAGGAGCACTTCCCCCGCGAAGACGTTCCCGAAGAGACGGAAGGAGAAGGAAATGACCTTGGCGAGCTCGGAAATTGCTTCGAGCCCACCAACGAACCCGAGTATGGGGTTCTTGAAGTTCACGTACTTCTTCATGTGCTTCGTTACACCCAGGATGACAATGGCGATAACCTGCGTTGCCACCACTGAGATGAGGGCAAGCGCGAGGGTGAAGTTCAGGTCAGCTGCCGGGCCGCGGAGCAGGGGCACGAACACCTCGTGCCCGTCGTGCACTTCGTGGAAGCCAATGGAACCCACCCCGGGGAAGAGACCGAGCCAGTTCCCGAGCAGGATGAATATGAAGAAAGTGAAGACGAACGGGAAGAATTTCTCCGATTGCCGACGGTCTTGCGTGACCGAATCCATAATCCCGAGCGCACCCTCGAAGAGCGCTTCCACGAGGTTCTGAAATCCTCGTGGGATAGCTTTTGCGTTCCGCAGGAACGACGCGCCCACGATAATGAGCACGACCACAATCCACGTGGTGAGGACGCTGTTGTTAATGGGGATTGGCCCCAGGTGGAACACAGTTTCAGCGGCGAGGGAGACTTCGGCGGCCATTAGGATTTCGGGGTGTGAGTGGGTGGTTGTTCCTGCTCAATGCTCTTGATGAGCTTCTTGAATTTCCAGACGAGACCAGTTGAGGTGAGTGCAATGGAGAGGATGACGCCCGTGAGGAATAGCCAGGGGGAGGTGTTGAAGTGCTTGTCGAGGAACCTGCCACCCACGCCGAACAGGACAATGGGTATGGCGATGACGTAGCCGAGCTCCCAAGCAATGCCGAGAGCCTGCCAGAAACCCTTCTTCTGCGATGACTGTGGTGTGTTCATGTGAACCGGAAAATACACTCATCTACGGCCTTTTACCGCGGACGTTGCAGGAAATTGGCGCAGAAAAAGTGTACGAACTCGAGCGGAAAAGTCAAGGGTGGCCTTTCACAGGCCCTCTTGCCCCGCTCCCAAAAACCCCGTAGGATGCCAGAAAACCAAGAAATGTGGAGGTATATGTACAGAATACTGATCATTGAGGATGACAAGGACATCCGCGAAGCACTCCGAAAAGCTGGGGATACTGCGGGCGCGGACGTGCACGAAGTCGACCGCACCCTTATAAGCAAAGGCAAGGCCGATGAGGCGTACCGCATAGGTACGTACGATGCTGTTGTCGTTGGGGGCTACTTCCATGAAGCACACGTGCAGAATGGCCACTACATCGTCGAGCGCATTCGTCTCCGCGATCGGAAGGTTATCATCGTTGGCACCGCTGGTGATCCGAACCGTCGAACTGCATTCCTCGCAGCAGGAGCTAGTGCCTTCGAAGTCCGAGGGAGTACCAACCGCCCTGCAATTGGGGTGCTCGCTGCCCTGGAGCTCCTCCGGCAACGTGACGAAAAACCGAAACGCACGCGGAAGCGCGCACAACCAACACCCAATCAGAAATGATTGGGTGTTTTACTTTGCAGTAAGAAGTAGGGCTCCGGTAATATTTCGACCTGGACCGGCAAGGAACGCACCGCGGTGGTACAGCGCAATTGCTCCACCGCCATCATTTTCACCGACGTACACAAAATTAAAACTATTTATGAATTCTCGGTCTGCCACTCCACCCCCTGTCGTAGAGTACGTAATGAAGTACAAGTCACCACCGCGAACGCCAATGAGACTCCCGGGTGAGCGGCCACCACCACCAAGCGACCAGCCAGCAACTGGTCGCTGACCGGTGACCGATGCGAAGAAGTTCGAGCGGATACCCTTGTAGTTATCTCGAAGTACGCCATCGGCAACAGTTGTGTACCACTCATTCGTATTGCTAAAGGTAATTGTCCCGAAGTTCTGCTGGGTAAATCCAACGAGCTTCCCGGCTGTCTTTGGGTCGTATGGATTCGCGCGCAATTGGTACGGGTAAGGGCCAGTAGCATTAATCGCCGCAAAGGCACGAACGTTCTTCACGTAACTTGACATTGGTGCCGCGCACTTCCCTTTGCACTTTGGAACAACTGTCCGGACTTGTAGCTTCTTGCTCTTAAGGTTTGCAATGACTACTTGAGCTCTGTACGTGCCGTGCGGAAGCTTGCCGCTCAAGCTTTTCGCTACGGTTACCTGACCCGCGGGTACCACGGAGGGTTGAAGGAAGTTCACGTCTCTCGTCCACGTGACTGTATCTATTGGCCGACCACCAACAACCACGTAGGCGTCCGCGCCG
>JBGSPR010000023.1:0-14999 GCA_041738495.1 Patescibacteria group bacterium | reverse complement strand
TTGCTCAGCGCATCAATGGCGAGCGCGCGCTCCGGCGCGTCCCAGCCCGAACACTCTGTGGGGTGTGCTCGGAACGCCGCTGTTCCCGTGGATTGCGCGCCCGTGGTGAGTGCTACCCCGGTTACCGCGAGCACGACCAATAGCCCGGCCGACGTGGCGAGTGCGTGGCGGAAGAACTGGTGCACGCGACGCGCGGTTGCGCGCGCTGCGTTTCGCGCGTGCTTGCGGAGGCGCGTCGGACGCAAGGTGGTTCGTGACGTACGGGAGCGTGCGGGTTGAACAGCTCCCTCCTTCGTCGCACGTGGTCGACGCGGAACACTGGCCCGCGTGCTCCGCAAACCAATGGGCTTCGCTCTGGTATAACGCGTGCGGGTATTTTGTGCGGGCATGATCCTCCAAAAAGTCTTCCTCGACGCGGTACTGCACGCACTGCTGCGCGTCGAGCGAAGCAGATAATCTACCATACATTATGACAAAAAACAGCCCTCACCGCAATGTGCGTTGAGCGCACGTCACTCAGCGCACGAGGCGCCGCGCGACCATGATGCACGTCCCTGGATCGTTGGTCACCATGCCGTGCGCTCGCGCACGTTCCAGCACTGCATCAGACTCCGCGCCTGGCTGCAACCACACCCGGCGCATGCCCAGGTTCGCGGCTTGCTCCACGACTGCCACGCCAACGTGCGGCGGAACGACGACGATCACCACGTCGGGCTTCCAGGGCAGTGAGCCGAGGTCGGGGAAGCACGGGATGCCGGTTATGGACGTGTACTTCGGGTTCACGCCAACCACAGGAAGACCTGCACCGTGGAGGTCCTGGAGGACGCGGTACCCGTACTTGGCGGTGTTCGTCGTGGCGCCCACGACCGCGTAGCGGAATCCGGGTTGGAGAAAGGCTTGCGCATCCATAGGGGTATTCGCTACCATCATGACTACGTACCGTAGTATACCCGCTTTTCCTATGCCCACACCAATCGCGCACGCAACGTCGAGAGTGTACCAGACCAAACACCGGCAGGAATTCATCACCATTACCCAGGACGTCGAGGCAGCAATCGCAGAGTCTGGCGTGCGCACGGGCACGATCACCATCCAGTCACACCACACCACGGCCAGCATTTGGGTAAACGAGGATGAGAAGAATCTCATTGGCCCTCGCGAGAAGCTCGGCTACACACCAGACCTCTCCCGCGTGCTGGATAGGTTCGCCGACCCAGAGGAAACCTACGGCCACAACGACGTGCGCGACGTGAACAATCCCAACGGCAAGCGCGACACTCACCTGTGCACGCCGGATTCGTGCGGTGTCGTGCACGAGTGCATCAACGGCCACGCGCACGCCCAAGCAATGATCCTGCAGTGCTCGGTGACCATGGCGGTCGTCGACGGGAAACTCGTGAAGGGTATCTGGCAGCAGGTGATGCTCGTGGAGCTGGACCACGACCGCGCACGCACGGTAACGTTCCTCGTGCAAGGCGTAGGACAATAGAAAACGGCCGCCCAGAAATGGAACGACCGTTGTTTTAGGTTTTCCCCTCACGCACGCGTAGGAGCCAGCGCAACCACCACCGGTAGTCTTTATCCTCGCGGAGAACCAGGTGCCCAACGATGCTGCCCACAGCGAGAGCGATAGCCGCCCAGAGTGCCCAGCTCGCGAAGGTCACGTGTCTGCTGAACAGCAGGATGATTGCCGCACCTTCGGCGCAGAGCTTCGCTTTGCCAAACCAGTTCGCACCTAAGCGTCGCTTCACTTTGAAGAACGCAGCAATGCCTGGGAGGGCAGCGAGCACGACTGCGAACGAGAGCACCAGGACGAACTGAGTTGCCAGATCTTCGTACTTGCTCTGAAACTGGTAGAGCAAGAACAAGTGCAGGACTTTGTCAGCCAGCGGATCGAGCAACTTGCCGATGTCGGACACGGCCCTCAGCCACCGGGCGCTCGCACCATCTAGGTAGTCGGTGGCGAGTGCAACGCAGTAGATCCAAAACGCCAGGCTGTGATCATCCTGGTTGAGCGCCCACCAGAGTGGGACCACAGCCAGCATGCGTGCGAATGAGAGGAGGTTGGGAATGAGGTACTTGAGGTACCCCCAATGGAAGTACTTCCACATCATGTACGACCTCCAATGGAAAGAGCGGGATTGGTGGAATCCTAGGGAATGTGCTGCTCGCAGTCAATGCGGACACGCTCTACGTGCTCGTTCTCCGCGCGACGAACGCTTCGGATGTTGTGCAGGGTATTCCTTCACGATGCAGTGCCTGGGCGAACACGCCGTCACCATCCACGAGCGTGCCAGTGAACGAACCGTCGTACACGCGTCCAACTCCGCACGACGGCGACTTGGATTTGAGGATGGCGTGCGTGCACCCTGATTTCTGCGCAACGCCAAGCGCAGCCCGTGCGCCTGCGACGAACGTCTCGGTGACATCTTCGCCGTTGCTCGTCACCACACGGTCTCCACGCTGCTCTGCGGGATCGCGCGGCGTGGGAAAACCACCGAGTTCTTCCGGGCACACAGCAACTGCCTCGCCGCGCTCCACGAGCGCTGCCACTGCTGGGCACAGTGCATCCTTACCACTGTACCGGCACGCACGGCCAGCGAGGCACGCACTCACGATGTACTTCGGCATACGCGTGGAGCTACTCGCCGGCGTACGTTCCCTGGTTCGCTGCGACATTCGCCTGCAGTCGCTTCATGAACTCCGCTTGCGCTGCGGGCACGTTCTCTGCCTTCCCTTTCCACACTTCTAAGGGCGGACCTTGCAGCGCGCGCGCGTACGAAAAGCTAATGCTCCACGGGCCTTTCGTCGCCTTGCCTATCGCGTTCAAGTTCTGCGTGGCCTGCACCGCTGCTTGCCCACCAGAGAGGAATACGATGCCAGGCACTTCTGCTGGAACGGTCTTCGCAAAGCAACGGAGTGTTGCTTCGGCAATGTCGTCAGGTGTCGCTTGGGTTGGACACTCGCTGCCACTAATGACCATGCTGGATTTCAGGACCACTCCCGAGAGGTCCACGCTGTGCGCTTGGAGCTGCTGGAAAACTTCCTGCAACGTCTTCGTGGTTACGCCCTCACTCGTCGCCAGATCGTGACTGCCATCAATGAGCACTTCGGGCTCTACAACGGGAACAATTCCTGCTTCCTGGCAGATGGCTGCGTACCGTGCCAGTGCGTGGGCATTGGAGAACACGCAGAAGTCTGTTGGCAAACCGTCGCCAATGGCAATAACCGCGCGCCACTTCGCAAACCCAATGCCGCGCGCGGCGTAGTCAGCCATGCGCTCGCGCAGTCCATCCAGTCCTTCGGTAATTTTCTCACCGGGAAAATTGGCGAGCGGGTGCGCCCCACCATCCACTTTGATTCCAGGAACAATGCCTTTCTGCTGCAACAGCTGGGTGAACGGCGTTCCGTCGTCCGCGGCTTGGTCCAGAGTTTCGTGGTGCAGGATGACGCCGCTGATGCCCTGCTCGATGCCGGCCGTGGTGAAGAAGAGGTTGCGGTACTGCCGCCGATGCTCCGGCGTGTTCTCCAAACCAATGGCGGACAGCCGCTTGCCAGCAGTCTTCGTGCTCTCGTCCGCAGCGAGGAGGCCCTTGTGGTTCGCGAGGAGTTTCTTCGCAACGTCGTTGAGGTTCGGCATAGGTTACTTCGTGAATGCGTCGTGGTGAGTAGTTACGTAGCGCAGTGTACCAGACTGCCCGCGCAGCACCAGTGAGTGGGTGATGATGCGATCCTTCTGGACCACAACGCCGGGAAGGAGCGGCCCCTCAATGACCCCCGTGCACGTGAAGGTGAGCTGGTTACCCTGGGCGAGCTCAGCAGCAGACCACACGCGCTTCGCGTCGTGCCCGAAGGCCGCGAGGCGTGCCGACTGCTCGGCATCTTTCGGAGCGAAGCGGCCGAGGAGCTGACCACCCATGATCTTGATCGGCACGGATGCCAGTACGCCTTCGGTGCTACCGCCGATCCCCATGAGCACGTCAATCTCATTCCCCGGCGTGCACGCGGCAATGGCGCCGGCAACGTCACCATCGGTGATCAGGCGCACGCGTGCGCCTGCCCCGCGGATGTCACTGATGAGTTGCGCGTGGCGCGGCCGATCCAGCACGATGACCGTTACCTCGCCCACGTCTTTCCCAAGCGCCTTGGCAATCGCCTGCAGGTTGTCGGCGACGGGTGCATCGAGGTTAACCACCCCAGCGGCTTCCCTGCCAACCGCAATCTTCTGCATGTACACGTCGGGTGCGGCGAGCAGGCTCCCTTCCGCTCCTGCGGCGATAACCGCAATGGCGTTGTACCGCCCGTACGCCACGCTACTCGTGCACTCCAGCGGGTCGATGGCCAGGTCCATCCGCGGGCCGTTGCCGGCGCCAACTTCTTCCCCGTTGTAGAGCATGGGCGCCTTGTCTTTCTCGCCCTCGCCAATCACCACCTTGCCCGTGAAGGCAATTTGGTTGAAACGGCTCCGCATCTGATCGACAGCGGCTTGGTCGGCGGCGTTCTTGTCGCCACGACCAATCCAAGCTGCAGCGCCAATTGCAGCGGCCTCGGTAACCCGAACGAATTCGAGTGCCAGGTTCCTATCCATAGTGCTCTCATTCTACTCGACCTTGACCCTACATGAAAAGCGCCGTAGGATTGCTGGAAAATTGCACGTGAACAAACGAAAGGAGAAGAACATGAAGTGGCCACTGGAGCTCATGCTCATCCGGCACGTCATCTCGGCCTACAACGAACTTCGAGCTCGGAAGGCGACAAGCCCGCTGTACCAGAAATTCCGAGAAGCATTCGAACGTAACCCAGAGAGCGCGGAGGCAATTGCCCTCGCGCGCGAGGTGTGGAGCACCTTCGCGCTCAACTCTGGTGACTGGAACACGCCGGTGGCGCGCGACGCAGAGCGGCAAGCAGAAGTGGTGGGCGCGTACTTGCGGCAGCACGCGCAACTCCCGGACATCGTCTTCCTCTCACCGTTCCTCCGCGTGCAGCACACGTACAACGGTCTGGTGCGAGGCTGGCCCGAGCTGGGCGACGTGGCGTGCAAGCGTGACGATCGCATCCGCGAGCAGGAGCACGGCTTGGCGCTCATCTACAACGACTGGCGTGTGTTCCACACGCTCCACCCCGAGCAACGCATGCTCTACGCACTGGAAGGGCCGTACTGGTACCGCTACCCGCAAGGCGAGAATGTTCCCGACGTACGCAAGCGAAACCACGAGTGGCTCGACGCACTCATCCGTGACTACGCGAGCAAGCGTGTCCTCGCGCTCACGCACCACCTCAACATCCTGGCACTTCGCGCGAATCTCGAACGCCTGGATGCCGACGACTTCCTCCGATTAGACAGAGACGAAAAACCTATCAACTGCGGGGTCACCGTGTACCGTGGCGACCCGCGGCAAGGAAAAAACGGCAAGCTCATCTTGCACACCTACAACGCAAAACACTACTGATCCTCAAGAGCCGTCCAAGGAATTGGACGGCTTTTCTATTTCGCCAGTGCAACGAACTTCAACGGTACGTGTTTCCCGAACCACTTCCATGCGTGTTGCCGGACGTGTGGGTTTACCTTGGTGAGGTTGATGACAACTGTATGTCGCTGCGATAGTCTTTGAGAAATTTCTGGATGGCGCTGCAGGTAGTCCTTGAGCTTGGCTGGAACAACATCATTCTGGACGAGCAGGCGCGTCTTCACCGGAAGACTTTTTCGGAATGCAGACCGCAGCATGCCGTAGTGCGTGCAGCCCAGTATGACGACGCTCGACTGCGTGCGTGCGAGCGCCTGTGTGTAGGCAGCCACCATGCGCTTCGCTTCTAACACGTGGTCGCTCTCCATGAGTGGGACGAGTTGTGGCGCTGGCTGCTGGAAGACTCGCACGTGTTCCGTACGTTTGAAGATTTTTTTCACGTAGGCATTCGAATCTACCGTGCGTTGCGTGGCTATCACGCCAACGGATTTCGGTGCACGTGCAAGCGCCGCTTCCACTGTGGGGATAATCACGCCGAGCACGCGGCGGTTGGGGTAGCGCTTCGGCAAGTACTCCCGCTGAATTTTCCGTAACGCTTGAGTAGACGCAGTATTACACGCCAAGATAACGAGGCTGCACCCCTGCGTGAAGAGGTACTCCACGCCCTGGCGGGTGAAGCGGTAAATTTCTGCTTGCGATCGATCGCCGTACGGCACGCGTGCGGTGTCTCCGAAGTACACGTAGTCGTACTGCGGCAACTTCTTCTGGATACTCCGGAGCACGAACAACCCTCCAAGTCCGGAATCAAAGACGCCGATCTTCATGCGAAAACTATACCATGCTTGCGAGATGAAATCGGCCGTGCTAACCTCTGCCCATGCACACGCGCAACTCCATCTCCTCTACTTGGAACCTCGCCCGCCTCGCCGGGTTGTAGGATGCTGCGCTAAATTTCCTCGCACTCCAACCGCCCGGCACCGGGCGTTTTTTTATTATGCCGCACTACACGTACTTCAATCGTTGCACCGAACATTGGCGTCACACACGTCAGAAGCTTTCACTTTCATTTCATTTTCTATGCATACTCGAACGAAACCATCACTGAGAAATCTCCCCGACGCCCTCGGCCACTTTGGCAAGTACGGCGGGCAACATTTGCCACCACCACTCCTCGCAATTATGGACGAAGTATCCACCGCGTATGCCGAAGCAAAAGCTGACCCAGCGTTCCAGCGTGAGCTGGACGACTTGCTGAAAAACTACGTCGGCCGACCGAGTCCGCTGTACCTTGCGCGCAACCTCACCCGTCAGCTTGGCGGCGCACGAGTATTCCTGAAGCGTGAAGACCTCAACCACACTGGCGCGCACAAAATTAACCACTGTCTGGGTGAGGCACTGCTCGCCAAGCGGATGGGCAAGAAAAAACTCCTCGCAGAAACCGGCGCGGGCCAGCACGGCGTCGCGCTCGCAACCGCTGCTGCAATCGTCGGTGTAGAGTGTGAAATTCACATGGGCGCCATCGACATTGCCAAGCAGCACCCCAACGTCGTGCGCATGCAGCTGCTCGGCGCGAAGGTCGTCACCGTCGAGTCTGGTGGTCGCTGTTTGAAAGACGCGGTAGACAGCGCATTCAACGCGTACGTTCAATCGCCGCGCGACACATTCTTCGGCATCGGTTCGGTCGTTGGCCCGCACCCCTACCCCATGATGGTACGCGACTTCCAAGCCGTTGTTGGCAGAGAAGCGCGTGCGCAAATCCTGGAACAAGCTGGTCGGCTGCCAGATGAACTCATTGCCTGCGTCGGCGGCGGCTCTAATGCCATGGGTCTGTTCCACGAATTCCTAGATGACGACGTGAAAATGATCGGCGTGGAGCCCAGCGGCACGAGCACGCACCTCGGCGAGCATGCTGCCACACTTACGTACGGCTCACCAGGAACCATCCACGGGATGTTCACGTACGTGCTGCAAGATGAGCACGGCAACCCTGCACCCGTGCACTCCATTGCCTCGGGGCTGGACTACCCAGGCATTGGCCCCGTCCACGCGCACTTCAAAGACACTGGCCGGGTGGAGTACGTAACGGCGAGTGACAAGGAAGCGCTCAATGCGTTCCTGCTCCTCTCGAAAGTTGAAGGGATTATTCCGGCACTCGAGAGCGCGCACGCAATTGCCGAGGTGTGCAAACGCGCACCGAAGATGCCTCAGGATGCCATCATCATCGCCAACCTCTCGGGCCGCGGCGATAAAGACGTAGACTACGTCGCCGAACGACTTGGCTTAGGGAAGTAAACCGGCTGATAAAGAAAAGCCGTCCGATGATTTGGATGGCTTTTCACTTTGTCATTCTGAGCGAAGCGAAGAATCTCCCAGAAGGTTTATTACTGGGAGATCCTTCGTCGTTTCACTTCTCAGGATGACAGATGTGTTATTTGACGAGCCCCCGCGCCTTCATTGCATCTTCCACCCGCTTGAGCGCAACGACGTACGCGCCCGTTCGCAAATCCACCTTATACTTCTCGGCAGCAGCCCACACATCGTTGAAGCTCGTCGTCATCACGTGTCGGAGCTTGCTGAACACTTCCTCCTTCGTCCAGTACACGCCACTCAAGTTCTGTGCCCACTCGAAGTAGCTCACCGTCACGCCACCAGCGTTGGAGAGAATATCTGGCACAACTGGAATCTTGCGGCGGAAGAGTTTTTCATCCGCATCGGGCGTGAGCGGACCGTTGGCCATTTCGATAATTGCCTTCGCTTTAATCTTGCCCACGTTCTTGCCAGTGATGACGTTCTCGAGCGCGGCTGGGATGAGTACATCCACTTTGAGCTGGAGTAACTGCTCGTTGGTGACCTGCTTGTAATTCTCGCAGTCGCAGACAGACCCCAGGCAGTAGCATCCGTCGATCATGCCCTTCTCCTTCTTGCTCGCCAAGACGTTGCGCGGGTCCATGCCCTTCCCACGGATGTCCAAGATGCCGCCTTTGGAATCCGAAAGGGCGACAATCTTGTAGCCCATGTCGTGCAGCTTCTCCGCCACGTAGTAGCCAACATTGCCAAAACCTTGCACGGCCACAGTCGCGCCTTTTTTAATTTTCAATTTCTTCGCCAGCTCTTCGAAGACCATCGCGCCGCCGAAGCCAGTTGCTTCGGTACGACCAAGTGAACCGCCAATCGCCAGAGGCTTACCCGTGAACACCGCGGGCTCCCAGTTCCCCGTCAGTCGCGCGTACTCATCCACCATCCAACCCATAATCTGCGGGGTGGTGTACACGTCGGGTGCGGGCACGTCTGTGCGCGGACCCAGGTACTTCGCGAACGCGCGTACCCACGCGCGAGAGAGCGCTTCAATTTCCCGGGCGGAGAGCTTCTTCACGTCGACGATGATTCCGCCCTTACCACCGCCCATGGGAATGCCGACCACGCCCGTCTTCATGGTCATCCAGAAGGCGAGCGCCTTCACTTCGTTCAGATCAACTTTCGGGTAGTAGCGAATTCCACCTTTGAACGGTCCGCGCGCGTCGTTGTACTGAACCCGGAACGCCGTGAACGTCTTGGTTGAACCATCGTCCATGGTAACAGACAGGTTCGCCTCCATGATGCGCTGTGGCTTCTGCAAAGACGCGATGAATATGGGATCGAGCTGAGCCACGGCGGCAGCCTTCTTCAACTGCTGCATTGCGTTGGCAAAAGGATTCTCGGCCATACGAGCTACGTTAGGAAAAAAGTATGAATTACGTTTTCTTCGCGCCCCAGTCGATGCGGACGCCGCGCTTCCCCGTCACCTTCAGCAAGTACTGATCAGCCTCGAGCGCAGCTTTCGCGCCTTCACCAGCAGAGATGACTACTTGCTTGAAGGTAATTGTGGTGATATCGCCAGCCGCGAAAATCCCCGGCACGGACGTCTCGCAGTTCGGGCTAATGGCAATCTGCCCACGCGGGTCGGTTTTCAGTATGCCCTTCACCCAGTCTGCTTTTGCCACGTACCCAATTTCCACGAAGATGCGCTCTACAGGGAGCACTTCCTCGTCGCCGGCATCTTTGCGCTTCACCCGAAGACCGGACACGCGCGTCCCGTCGCCAATGACCTCCTTGGACTCCACGTTGGTGAGCGACGTAATGTTCTTCGCTTCCTGCAGGCGTTGCAGCACCACTGCCTCGGCGTTGAACGTCGGATTCAAATTCACCAACGTCACGTGTTTCGCTTTCGGTGCGAGCATGAGCGCGGCCTGCACGGCAGAGTTCCCACCGCCAACCACGGCAATATCTTTTCCTTCGTAGAACGAAGGCTCGCAGATGGAGCAGTACGACACGCCTTTCCCGCTGTGCTGCTCTTCCCCCGGAATGCCCAGGTGCCGGTGCGAGAGGCCGAAGGCGAGGATGACTGCTCGCGTTGCAATCCGCTGCGATGGGGTAACCACAACGTGCGTGCCATCAGCTTGCGGTTCCACGGCGGTGACGGTGTCGTACTGGAACCTCGCACCGTACCGCTCGGCCTGGGCTTTGAACTTCTTCATGAGTTCCAGGCCATCGATGAGGTCGACGCCTGGGTAGTTCTCGATATCGGGTGTCGTCGCGGCTTGCCCCCCAATGTCCTGCGAGAGGATGAGCACCTCGTGGTTGCGGCGCGCAGCGAAGAGACCAGCGGTCAAACCAGCGGCTCCACCACCTACGATCACGACGTCGTGCAGCGCGTCTTGTGCCATGACCGTAGCTTACATCGCTTTCTTCAGTTCCTCCAGGATGGCTTGCTTCGTCTGCACGCCGGAAATGCGCCAGACGGGTTTCCCCCCTTTGAAAATTGCAAGCGTGGGGATGCTCATGATGCCGTGTGCCTGGGCTGTCACTGGGTTCTCATCGACATCCAGCTTTCCAACTTTTGCAGCAGCGCCAATCTCGCTCGCAACTTCCGCAATGATAGGTCCCTGCACCTTGCACGGACCACACCAGGTTGCCCAGAAGTCAACGAGGACAGGCTTGGTGGCTTCATCGAGCACCTCTTTTTGGAAGTTTTGGTCGTTCAGGATGACTTCGGACATACGCGTATGGTTAAGGCGGGGAAGGTGAGTATAGGAATGGCGGAGCTAGCGGGCAATACGCTTTTCCTTAGGTAAGTAGGCACGTGACCAGCTTGCCATGGCGCGCAGGACTTTCTTGAACGCTCTGCCACTAGGTGTCAAGCTGTACTCCACGCGAGGTGGGGATTCACGGAACGACTTCCGCTGGATCATGCCGCACGCTTCTAGCTCGCGGAGTCGCTTCGTGAGTGTGCGCGAACTCGTGAAGCCGAGGTCTGCGATGAGGTCGGTGAACCGACGCGGGGCGTGCTCGGCAAGTCGCTGCAGAATGACGAAGGCCGCGCGATCATTCACGTAGGCGCACAGACGGTCGACGGGACAGCTCGTCTTCATTACTTTCATTTGTAAAGTATTACAGCTCCGAAAACCCCTGTCAAGTGCTGAGTACTTCTCGCCACTGTTTCAGAACACGCGCACCGGCCACCTCTCCGAGAACGTCATTATGTCCAGGAAAAATGTACGTTGGTTTCACTCGTTCAATGAGCTTCAAAGATTCAATACCTTGCTTTACGGAAGAATTTTGAAATGAGAAGTACGGCGTACCGTTGTACAGCGCATCGCCTGTAAAAAACCCATGGAGCGGTTCACAGAAAACGCCCATACTATCTGGTGTGTGCCCGGGAAGTGAAAAAGTCATGAAGTTGTAACCATTCCATGTAAACGTCATCGGCGCGATGGTTGTAGCTCTCACGTTCTTCTGGAGTGAAGCAAATCGAGGTATGCAATTCGCGTAGTGAAGTTTTACTCTCGCTCCGCCAAGAACATCGGCAAGTGAAAAGAAATGTAATCCAAAACTATTTCTTCGTAGCATTACATTCTTCAAACTAGCACTAACGAAAACAGGACATGAGAGTTGCTGAGCTCCAGAGAAGTGATCGAAGTGCGCGTGCGTGATGAAGCACGCATCAAAGGTAACCTTCAAAACTTTTGAAATTTCTAGGAGTGGTGCACAACCTGTTCCAGTATCAATGAGAACTGCATGACCCTTATGCGTAATAACAAAAATATTTGCCGTTTCGATATAGAATTTTTCGCGGCAAAGGTAAGTAGATGGTGCGACGAGTTTGTACGTCCAGTAGTGCATAGAGTTTTGCAGGGGCAGGCTTTCGCCTACCCCTGCATGAAGATCAACCAGTGAACGGTCTATCGTACTGTACCCAGCACCCTGCATTCAGGCTTTCTGGGTCGTCCATAGCGAATCCCACTGGCTTCACAATTTTCGCACCCATGCGTACATGGAAGCGAAGAACTGGATCGTAGGGAAATCCATCAGCGCGCTGCGTGGCGCAGTACTCTGAGACTGACATCCTGCGGAACTTGCTATACCAGGGTATGCGTGCGCATCCAATAACCTGGGAAACACCATCCTGGAAGAGATTTTCCAAGGTGAATGCAATGAGAAGTTCAGAAACTCTGTGATAACGGGTGTACTTTGACAGATTGTGAGCGTAAACCCTTCCACGGAATTCTGGAACTACTCCGACACCGACGAGAAAGCCAGTATTTCCTGTTTTAAGGTGGACAGTACCCGTATTCCCGTAACAGGTCATTTCATCCCACGTACTCAGTACATCAAGCTGGCCATGCCACATAAAACGGAAGGCGTACTGACTACCGCAAGGCATTCCGTTGTACGTGGCAATACTTACACCTTTCCGGTAGCTCTCAATTCGAGCTTTGATCTTTTCCGGACTAGCGCAAATGTCCTCTCCGCCGAGAGACCAAGCACTTTCCTCAATTTCGCATAAGTTCTGCACATCACATTGACGCGCAAGCCGAATAGTTACCATGTTTGAACTCTCCTTTCGTTCACTGGTTGTTAACGAACAAACGGCCTGTGAGGCCGCTTGGAGAGTTTTGAGTAGTCTTTACTTCAACACGCCGTCAAGCAACCTCAAGAGTGAGATTGTGAGAACGACGGGCAATAATCTGTAGTTCAGTGTCTTTCATACGTACATACTAAACCTTAGCTGTGTAATAAACAAGTGCACTTGGTGGACCTCAGGAGACTCGAACTCCTTACCTCTTCCATGCCATGGAAGCGCTCTACCAGATGAGCTAGAGGCCCTCCAAGTGCATTCGTACTAGCAAATTTTGCCTTAGATTAGCACTGATTTCGTAATTGTTCCACGTGGAACAATTGTTCGACTTTTTTACTCCACCGGTGTGGCGCGGAACGTAGTGAGCACGCGCCGGTGGAGAAAGGGAGGCTTCGTGCGATGGGCGAAGTGGGTTTGGAACACCAAACACACGAAGCTCTGAGCACGAAACGACCTGGTGGACCTGGGGAGAATCGAACTCCCGTCTCAGCAATGCGAATGCCGTGTTCTACCACTGAACCACAGGCCCATAATTACTACTGATTTTTAAAATGTTCCACGTGGAACAATTCATGTATCTATGTTCGATCTGTGAATGAGCACTAACGCGTATTGAGAATTCATCCGCTATTGCGAGCTAGCAATCACGCTCACGGATTTCGATGACCGAAGGAGCTGTGTATCTATAGAAATTTGTCATTCGGTCCTTTTCTTGCCTCAAGCTCTTCAAATCCGCATACTTCCTGATCCTTGCCCCGTGGGGAAGGGATTGCCATTCGGGCCGGGGTTCTTCCGATGGGGCGCACCCGTTCGATTCCCGTAAAGTACTAGCTACTCACATTGCTCGCCATGAACCCGAGCGTAGCAAGTGGTTCATGGTGCCCCCGGAGGGAATCGCCCTTCGGGCCGGGGTGCTTCCGATGGGGCGCACCCGTTCGATTCCCGTAAAGTACTAGCTACTCACATTGCTCGCCATGAACCCGAGCGTAGCAAGTGGTTCATGGTGCCCCCGGAGGGAATCGAACCCCCATCTCTCCCTTAGGACGGGATAGCTCTATCCATTGAGCTACAGGGGCTAATGGCTAATTTTAGCCATTATTTAGTGTCGCAGAATATATTTTACTCGAAATATCGTCTACTACTGTGCTTGTTTTATCTAAGTAGGCTACTATACCAAAGAGGACTGCTATGCCAAGTACGAGGAAACCGAGTAACCGTAAGTCACTACGCACGAAAGAGTTTGCTCTGCTATCTTGATGCTCTGGAGTATTCATAATCGTCGTGAGTGTACCCTAATGCTCACACTCGTTCAATGCTTTCCAAAGTTCTCACGCACATAATTATTCATTCTCGCTCATATATCTAAATACCTATGGCAATGTTCAAAGGCGATAGCACTGCACATGGTGAGGTAGGCACGGTCATTGGAGCAGGCGTAAAGGTTGAAGGGAATTTTACTGGTGAGGGGAACGTCGTGGTTGATGGTCAACTGCAGGGATCGCTGAAGACCAAGCACGATGTGCAGATTGGAAGTGGCGCACTGGTGAAGGCGAACGTCGAGGCACACGACATCCACGTCGCTGGCGAGGTGCAGGGCAACGTGAAGTCCACAGGAAAACTCGTACTCGCGCAAACCGCCAAGCTTACTGGGAATATTGAAGCGGCGTCCATCTCCATGGCAGAAGGCGCGCGCTTCAACGGGAAGTGCTCCATGGGTAATGCAGTGCACGCCGACGAAGCGAAGTAGCGAATGTACACGTACGTCGTTGAGGCCAGCGCGAATACCAAGAAGCACGAGGTTGAACTCGCGAGAGTTGAATCACGCCTCATTGCGCTGGACATCGCGGGACGCATAGAGCGGCTAACGATTCTCAAGAGCTTGCGAGAAACGCTCAACGACGCCGCGCGCACTGCCGCAACAACAGTCGTCCTCATTGGCAGCGACAAACTCGTGAACGAAGCAATGTCCACGCTCGCCGAACTCGACGTAACCGTTGGTATCATTCCCATTGGCGAGCCCACGCGCATCGCGCAGGCACTTGGCATACCGTACGGCGCGCCAGCGTGTGACGTCCTCTCGGCGCGGATCACCACCGCACTCGACCTCGTCCGCGTGCACAACCGCTACTTCCTTTCCACGCTCCACCTTCCGGTTGGCGCAACGGTCACGCTCGACTGCGATGATCGATACCAGGTCAGTGCCACCACACCTGCGGCAATAGACATTGCAAACTTCAGCGAGAGCAGTAACCCGCGTGACGGTCAGCTCGAGGTTATCGTCCGGCCCGAAGAGAAATCTGGATTCTTCTCTTTTGGTCGTCGCAGCACTCGCCACGCAAGTGTGTTTCCATTCAAGAAGCTCACCATTCGTAGCGGGAACGAGAGCTTGCCCATCATGGCTGACGGCGAAACAGTACTCAAGACGCCAGCGACAATCGAGGTTGCGCCGCACCGCTTGAAGCTCATTGTCGGCAAGCACCGGACATTCGCCTAGTACGTGAGACGCGGCACTTGCGCCACCCAGGTACGGGTGGTAGCGTTGTGGCAGCCCAAACACAAGGAGACGTGTATGAAGAAAAAGCGCACAGCAAAAACTCCTAGGAAACCGGTACAGAAGCCGACTGCAACGTACACTCCTG
>JBGSPR010000021.1:0-19402 GCA_041738495.1 Patescibacteria group bacterium | reverse complement strand
GGCGCTCGACGGCTTCGCCTTGCCGGGCAAGCTGGCGGACTGCTCTAGCAAAGATCCCAAGGATTCAGAATTGTTCCTCGTCGAGGGTGATTCCGCCGGTGGGAGCGCCAAGCAGGGGAGAGATCGCAACTTCCAAGCAATCCTGCCCCTGCGCGGGAAAATCTTGAACGTCGAGCGCGCGCGCCTAGATAAGATGTTGGCGAACAACGAAATTAAGTCGCTCATCATTGCCATGGGCACGAACATCGGCGAGCAGTTCCGCATCGAGGACCTGCGCTACGACCGCATTATCATCATGACCGACGCCGACGTGGACGGCAGCCACATCCGCACCTTGCTGCTCACCCTGTTCTACCGTTACTTCCCGCAGCTCATGCTCACCGGCCACCTCTACATCGCCCAACCGCCGCTGTTCCGCGTGCAGAAGGGCAAGGAGTTCCGCTACGTGTACAACGAGGCCGAGCTGGAAAAAGTGAAGAAAGAATTTGAGGCGAAGCGGGTGGAGAAGGTAGCCGCCAAGGCGGCGAAAGGAAAAGCTACTGTCCCCGCGGAAGAGGGAGGCGAGGTCGTGGAGACCACTCTCACCGGCGTCTCCATCCAGCGGTACAAGGGTTTGGGCGAAATGAACCCCGGCCAGCTGTGGGAGACCACCATGGATCCGGCCACGCGCGTGATGCGCCAGGTGACGTTGGAAGACGCCGAAGCCGCGGATCAGGTGTTCGACATGCTCATGGGCAACGAAGTTGCCCCGCGCAAGCGTTTCATCCAGACGCACGCGAAGAGCGTGAAGAACTTGGATATCTAACGAGATCAGAGCAGAAATGGAAGGACGCTCACCTATGATTTCTGGGGAGGGTCAGGTAGAGCACGAAGCAGCCAGTGAAATTCGTGATGAACTTTTTCGTGCGACAGAGCGGAGTATTGCGCACGAGTACAACCAGGAGCGCCCACCAATTCCGGAGAGTGAGCGGACGCTCGAGGAGCTGAAGGACTCTAGCGGGAACGTTCTCGGCGCCTACTACAAAGTTCGGGAACCGAAGAAGTACACGTACAAGGACCGTGAGGAGACGTGGGTACTCTTCGATTTCGATGATGTTATAAGTCGGACCACTGACTACAACAACGAGCGGGGTCGACGGATCGCCGAGCACCTCGGCATTCCTGAAGCGGAGTACCACCAGTTCTACAAAGCTGCCAAGGTGAAGAATGCACAAGGGAAGAGCGTCTTTCAGCGCGAGGTGCTGCTCCAGACACTCAAGGAGCACTACCCACATAAGGCTGCGGCCATTGACGAGGTATTCGCCGGCATGGATCAGAAGCAATTCCTGAATCAGGGGGTGCTCCGCGCAATGCAAGCGTTGCGTCACGATGGGGGGATGATGCGCATGTCTATTCTCACGTACGGCGAGCGCGCGTACCAGCGTTCTCGGGTTGAGGCCTCCGGGATTCTCGACTACGTTGATGACGTGGTGTACACCGAGGGTTCGAAGCGTGAAGTGCTGGAACACCTCGTGCAGCAGCAGTACCCGAAGCGAACCCACGCGGATCCACACTCGAAGCAGGAAGTGGATACGCCTCTGCCCAACATCATTACCGTTGATGACAGTCCGGAGCACGTTGATGATTACGCCAAGCTCGAGTTTGGTTCGAAGTTTGCAAACATTCGTTTCCTCCACCCTTCCGCGAAACTCGCAGCAAGAGAACACGCAGCACCTGATGCCGTAGTGGCGAATGAGCGTGAGCAGAACCAGGCTGCACTCGCGCTCTACCATATGATTTCGATTGGCGGTTCAGACAGGGCGAAAGAGAAAGCATTGTGGTGGTCAGATAATCCAAGTTCTCGGCAGAACATGCACGACCTCTTGCGCGATCCCGAGCAGGCGTGGTCAGTGCTCCACCACGTGAGGAACGCATACCCAGACGAAGATATTTCCTACCACCGAGAGGGTGATGACATTGTGCGGGAGTGGACGAACTACCCAACACCGCACATGTGGGGGATTGAAGAAGGACCACTCGACGGACCGCCGAAGCAAGAAGGACGGCGGCTCATCACCAGTACCGGCCATGCTTTCGCACAGCAGAAGCGTGAGAAGTACCACATTCTCCCTGATGGAACCGTAGAAGATTTCCAGCACAAAGCATTTGACCCAGAAGAGTACATCCTCGCTGCAGAAAATCAGAGTCACGTTGGGTGAGGAGTGCTCTTGACGACTCTCCCGCCCCTTGGTACAGTATGCCCATCAAGGCCCGCCCGGGCCGGTTTTAGGACTGATATCCATGGCGAATTTCATTGTGAAGTACTTCCGGGAGAGCTACGAAGAGCTGAAGAAGGTCTCGTGGCCAAGCCGGAAAGACACTCTGCGCGACACCCTCGTCGTCATTGGCGTTTCTGTCGTGGTCGCGCTCTTCCTCGGCGTCATTGACTTCGGCCTGTCCGAAGCTCTCCAAACGTTCATTGCCCGCTAACCTATGCCAAAGCAAACCGCCTCCCACGGTCGCCGCTGGTACGTGCTCCACACCTACTCTGGGTACGAGGAGAACGTCGCCCGCAACCTCCGCCAGCGCATCGAGTCCATGGACATGCAGGACAAGATTTTCAACGTCCTCATTCCCACGGAGAACAAGATTAAGATTAAGAACGGCAAGCGCAAGGTCGTCACGGAGAAGATCTTCCCGGGCTACGTGCTGTGCGAGATGATCGTCACTGACGACTCGTGGTACGTCATCCGCAATACGCCTAACGTCACCGGTTTCGTCGGCAGCGGCACTACGCCGACTCCCATTTCTGACGAAGAGGTAAAGGAAATCCAGAAGCGCATGGGCGTGGCGGAGCCGAAGTTCAAGATCGACATCACTGTGAATACCGCAGTGAAGATCATCGACGGGCCGTTCAAGGATTACGAAGGTAAGGTGGCAGAAGTGGATGAAGCGCGTGGGAAGGTGAAGGTGCTCGTCTCCATGTTCGGACGGGAAACCCCAGTTGAGTTAGACTTCCTGCAAATTAAGAAAATCTAGTAACGCATATGGCAAAGAAGATTAAGGCAATCGTCAAACTCCAAATCCCCGGTGGCCAGGCCAACCCCGCGCCTCCAGTGGGTACCGCGCTCGGGCCCCACGGTTTGAACTTGGCGGAGTTCTGCAAGAAATTCAACGACGCCACGAAGGATCGCATGGGCGAGGTGACCCCGGCGGAAATTACCATCTACGAAGACCGCACCTACGAATTCATCCTGAAAACTCCACCGGCCGCCGAGCTCCTGAAGAAAGCCGCAAAGATTGAAAAGGGATCGGGGAAGCCGCTGCAGGAGAAGGTCGGGAAGGTATCGAAGGCGCAGATTAAGGAAATTGCCGAGAAGAAGATGCCAGACCTGAATGCGAAGGATTTGGAAGGTGCTATGCGCATTGTGGAAGGCACGGCTCGCAACATGGGCATTACCATTAGCGAGTAACCGTATGGCCGACCAGAGCTCGAGCATCCGCCACCTCTACTTCTACCTCGTTTCGTTCATCGCCCTCGGGTTCGTCGTGGGCGCCTCAGTCTACATCCTCAACTACGTGGGGAAGGTAAGTGTGTTCCCCGACGCAGACGTTGCGTACCGAGGTACCCCACCGGGGCTGTTCTTCGCAACCCTGAAGAACGACGGCGCGCCGACCACGGAAGTCACCTGCGTGGAATCGTGCACCCTCACGACCGCCGATCGCGCGAGCATTCAAGACTGGAAGAGCGCGTACGCGTCCTGGCAGGAGCAGCCTTCGGCACGCACAAGCCGGAATCGCGGCTTGGTGAACGCCCTGTCTTTCCTCATCGTCGCCTTGCCCGTGTTCTGGTTCCACTTCCGAACAGCGCAACGCGACTTCCATGCGGAGAGCGCGGTGAGCCAGCCAGACCCGAAGCGTGCCGGCCGAACCATTCGGTCGTTCTACTTCTACCTCGTCTCGCTCGCGGCAATCGTCATGTTCATCATCTCCGCTGGTGTGACCGTGAACACCAGTTTGAAGACGTGGCTGCTGAACGAAGAGGCGAGCACAACCGAAGCGGCGCGCCCAACACCGTCTGACTCGAGCGAAACCCTGGGCGTTACCTCGCTCCTCGGCTGCGCGGAAAAGTGCGAGCTCGATGCAGACCTCACGGGGCAGCTCACGCAGTGGCAGGCAGACTACGACCAGGCGCGCGCAGAGATGGTCAGCCAGCCAGAGAGCAGCTGGCAGCGCACCCTGGCAACGTCACTCCCGTTCCTCCTCGCGAGCATCCCGCTGTTCTGGTTGCACTGGCGCGTTATTCAGCGAGAGCGGAAATCTACAGTCGCGTAAGCATTCCATTTCACCATGTGGGAGTCCCGCGTCCCGGGACGCTAGCACCACGTAACAAGCACGCAGTATGGCAAAGCGAAGCAAGCGCTACCGTGAGGTAGCAAAGCAGGTTGAGGAGGGGAAGGCGTACACCATTGCCGAAGGGGTAGCGGTCGCTCGGAAGACGGCCACGACGAAATTCCCAGGGAGCATCGAGCTCCACATCCGTCTCGGCATCGACCCGAAGAAGGCTGACCAGCTGGTACGCGGGTCGGTATCCTTGCCGCACGGCACGGGCAAGCAGAAGCGAGTTGTGGTATTCGCCACTGGCGCAGCCGCGACCGCGGCGCAGAAGGCGGGGGCAGCAATTGTTGGCGGGGAAGAGCTCGTCACCCAGGTACAGCAGAAGGGCGGCATCGATGCTGACGTCGTGGTTGCCACGCCCGACATGATGAAGCACCTCAGCAAGGTAGCGAAGATTTTGGGTCCCCGCGGCCTCATGCCGAACCCCAAGAACGAAACCGTGACCCCCGATGCGGCGAAAGCAGTTGCCGACCTCTCGGGAGGGAAGGTAACGTTCCGCAACGATGAGTCGGGCAACCTCCACCAAGCGATTGGGAAGACGACGTTCACCGACGCGCAGCTCACCGAGAACGCGCAAGCGTACGTGGATGCGGTGAAGCGCGTGAAGCCCGCGAGCGTGAAGGGAACCTACATCATGTCCGCCACCCTCGCCGCTACCATGGGGCCGGGGATTCGCATTCAGTTGTAGCACGTCTATGCCCAAGCGTACCGACTACATATCGTGGGACGAGTGCTTCAGCCTCATGGCCGAACTCATCGCCCAGCGCTCGAAAGATCCATCCACGCAAGCCGGATCGGTCATCGTGAATGATCAGAAGGTGGTCGTTGGGCTTGGGTACAACGGTTTCCCGCGCGGGATTGAAGACGAGGAGTTGCCGTGGGATCGTGAGGGCAAGTTCTTGGACACGAAGTACGCGTACGTCGTGCACGCCGAGGAGAACGCGGTGTACAACAGCAACGCGCAGACGAAAGGGTGCACCCTGTACACGACGCTGTTCCCGTGCAACGAGTGTGCCAAGACTATCATCCAGAATGGCATTACGGAAGTTGTCTACGCGTCGGACAAGTACCACGACCAGGACATCTGGGTTGCGTCTCGCAAGTTGCTCGACCGAGCAGGCGTGACGTACCGACAGTACGTTCCCGAGCACCACATGAAGCTGGAGAAGCGAGCATGAGCGCCACGCAGCACGTCGTCGCGATTGTTGGTCTGTGCGGCGCTGGGAAGAGCGAGGTCGCCGAACGTTTCGTGCAAGCGGGGTTTGCGTACCTGCGCTTCGGCCAGATTACACTCGATGAAGTAGCGCGCCGTGGCCTGCAGCCAACTGAGGCGAACGAGAAAGAGATTCGCGAGTCTTTGCGCGCGGAGCACGGCATGGCCGCCTTCGCCATCCTCAACCAGCCGAAGATCGATGCGCTCCTCGCCGCGGGGACGCCCGTCCTCGTTGATGGACTGTACAGCTGGTCTGAGTACAAGGTGCTCAAGGAGAAGTACGGGGAGGCGCTCACTGTGGTTGCCGTGTACGCGCCGCCCGAGGTGCGGTACGCGCGGCTTGAAGATCGGCGCTCGCGCTACGCCGACGACCCGAAGATGAAGTACCGATCATTCTCCCGCGCCGAAGCCAAGGCGCGCGACTACGCCGAGATTGAGAACATTGAGAAAGCGGGTCCCATTGCCATGGCGAATCACACCATTGTGAATACGGGGACGTTGGAAGAGCTTGACCAGGCAATTGCGCGCGTCATTCAGGAAGTACGCAATGCAATTCAAGGTTAAGCCCCTCTCGCCAGACGCTAAAGCCCCGGCGTACGCGCACGCTGGCGATGCGGGCATGGATGTGTACAGTTGCGAGGACCACACTCTACAACCTGGCGAGCGGCACCTGTTCAAGCTTGGTTTTTCTGCGGAGTTCGAACCTGGCTACGTGTGCCTGGTGTGGGATCGGTCAGGCTTGGCCGTGAAGCAAGGTTTGACGAACCTCGCAGGCGTCATAGACGCTGGCTACCGCGGTGAGTACGGAGTTGTTGTGCTCAACACCTCTCGCCAGCCAGTGAGCGTAGCGAAAGGTGACCGCATTGCGCAGCTCCTCATCCAACCTGTGCAACGAGCGGACGTGCAGGTTGTGGAGGAACTCTCAGACACGAGCCGGCAGGACGGGGGATTTGGGAGTACGGGGCAGTAACCTGCAGTCACTGCGAGGAGCCTCTCACGTGCGGGACGACGCGGCAATCTTCGTGACCATACGGTTTTCTTTATTCTCCTGCACAACGACCTCGTCGTTATACGGTTTCTGGTAGTCAATCACGGATTGCCACCTTTTCTGGCAGCAGAAAAGGTGGCCCAAAAGACTGCTGGGGGTCTGCGACGTGCACGTGTTCTAGGATAGTTTCCCTCTGGATGCAGTAGCACGGCGCAGCCACCCCAGACCCCATGTGCTAAACATATTCCCGCTGTAAATGGGAACAGAATCATGCGTGGTTAGCACTGGGGTGCAGGGGTTTCCCCTGAGCCCATCCGATATAGCTTCGAGGCGGACTCCCCGAGTGCGAATGGGAAACCCCTGCTGGCTTCTTTGGGCTCCACCCTTTCTTGCCACCAAGAAAGGGTGGGATCCGTAATAGTCATGAGGTGTTCTGTATGAACATTGGGTCGTTGTTCAGTATTTATATGAGGAAACCTCATTCTGTTTTGCTCTGCTCTCTTGCACTTTTTTACCTAGCCGAGTAGAGTACCCGCGCATGGAGAACGTCGATCCGAACGCTCGAGACATCTTCGCCATCACCGGTTTGCCCCCGGAGGTGCTGGCTGTTGGCATGGCCAAGTATTCGCGGTCGGCTGCGTCGATCAAGGAAACCCTGAATGATCTCACGGAAGAGAAGTCAGCGGAGTTCCACGAGAAGTGGGTGCTCGGCTACGGCGACGCCTCCGTGGCCGACATGGCCGTTGTTGCACTCGCGTGCGAGAACGTTTCCATGCTAGCGAGCAAGGCTATTGAAGACCACCGCTTGGCCAGCTACCAGGAGAAGTCCACCCGCTACCAGAGCTTCGAGCGAAAAGCGCGAGCAGACGGCACGCCCCTGCCACGACGCTACTACCGCCCCGCACCCATCATGGCCTCGGAGCACGCTGGTGACTACGTTGCCACGTGCGAGGCGATGTTCGACGCGTACGTCGACCTCACTGCGGTCATGCAGGTGTACTACGGTAAAACGTACCCCAAGCTCGCCGACACGACGGAGAAGATGTACGCAGCCAAGCTCAAGGCCCGTAGCTTGGACATCGCGCGCTACCTCTTACCCGCATCTACGCTCACCAACCTGGGTTGGATTTCCTCGGCGCGCGGCTTGCGACGAGCAATTTTCAAAATGAAGCAGCACGACCTAGACGAAGTGCGGTGCATCGCCCGTGAGCTCCAGGATGCTGCAACGAATCCTGCGTACAACCCGCACGCCAAGGAAGTGGAGACGCTTCTCGCCGCCGCTGATCCTTCAGCCGAGCCAATGGCCGCCTCGATTCGCGCGAAGCTCAACCTGCAGTACAAGGGCGCGCCGACGCTCATCAAGCACACCGACCCCACACCCTACCAGCGGGAAACCCGTCGCGCGCTCCAGCACATTGCGGTGAGCATTCTGGGCGACCTGCACGTCCTGCAGGATGAACCGCGCGTCGCATTCTACGAGCCACTCCATCCGGAAATTGACCTGGCCACGACGCTGCTCTACGAGGTGACGCACTTCTCCTACGGGCAAATTCGCCGCATCGTTGCAGACCTGCCTGGACCAACCCGCAACGACATTATCGCCACGGCAACGATGCACCGCGGGGCGCACGACGTTCCTGGCCGGGCGTTCGAAGTGGGCAACCTCATCTACGACACGCTCATGGACTACGGTGCGTTCCGCGACTTGCAGCGTCACCGTATGTGCACGCAGGTGCACCAGCCTCTCTCGAGCGAGCACGGTTTTGAAGAGCCACCCGAGTCCATGGGCATGGAACCCGCAGGTGGTTTGGACATCTTCGAGACGGTCATTCAGAAAGCCGGCGCCCTCTACCGGACCATGGCGCAAGACCTGCCGCACGAAGCCTCGTACGTCTTGCCCATGGCCACGCGCAAGCGCACGCTCTTCCTCATGAACCCACGCGAGCTCACGCACATGGTTGAGCTCCGCTCCAAGTCCGGTGGGCACATGTCGTACCGCGAGGTGGTGCGGGACATGCTGGACCAGACGCGCGCCAGCTACCCCCAGCTCGTCCAGCACATCCGCCTGGCACCCGTTGATTTCGCCGCGGATTTCTACAAGCGGTAAGCAAAACCCCTGTGCGTTACACGGGGGTTTGGGTGAGGCCGAGCTCTCGGCAGAGCACGCGCGCGAGTTCGTGGTGATCCATACCTGGCGTCACGATGACGACTGGTACGTTCGGGTAGCGGTGCCGGTGCTTCGCAGCGCCAGCAATGCTGCTTTTCACCTGGAACGGAATGGTGTCGCCGTTGAGCGCTGTCACCGTGAAGTCAATGCCCTTGCGTTGCTCGCGGCCATATACGGGGATACGCCTGAAATCGCGTATGATGTTTGCCGTGTGGAGCGACCTGAGAGCATGTGTCACTTTTTCCTCTGCATTCTCCCCGCGTTGTCGCGCTGCCTTCTCGATGAGACGGCAAATGCGCGCGCCGTAGTTGAGGCTGAAGCGACGACCACGGAGTGAGTCGTTCTGTTCGTGGCGCATGGCGTTCCTCCCTGGAACGATGGTGAAGGTTCGATATTACATTTATGGTACAGCGTGCGCGTGCTCCGTCAACGAGAAAGAGCCGTCTGGGTGGACGGCTTTCTCTAAGGAGCGTTGGTTAGTAGAATTTTCGCACCAATTGCGGCTCTGCAAGAATGTTGTCTGGGTGGACGCCGAAGTTGAGGAAGTCTTGCCGAGAGTTCACGTACGTGCAGACGCCGATGAACCCGCACCCCACGGCTCGAGCAAAGGCCGCGTCGCCAACGGTGTCTCCAACGTACACCGCGTCGGTGACGCGCGCGCCGTTGCCGACAACGGACCACAGGCGGTCGAAAGCCCCTGGGTGTGGCTTGTGGTGCATGCGGAATTCAATGCCGTCAATTGTGTGGAAGACCTCCAGGGGGATTCCAGCCATGTGGATGCGGCGTGCACACGATTCGGCATCGCGATTCGTCAGGACTGCTTGCACGATGCCTTGCGCGTGGAGGTCAGCTACCAACTCGGCGACGCCAGGGAAGGGCGGGTAGGTGAGTCCGTAGTACGCCTGGTCGAAGGCTTCGCGAAAGCGATCGGCATCGGCGCCCCACACGTCTTGGATGATGACGTCCCACGTCTTGTGCCACATGCCGCGGAGCTCGTCCTCTGTTGGGACGGTGAGCCCGAGTGCGCGAGCGACGTCCTGGTGCTTGCGAATGCTCACCTGCGGTGAGTTGTACAGCGTGCCGTCAGCGTCCCATATGACGATGGGGTACGAGCTTCGAAGGTAGTGCGTCATGCGTCTTCGCTCTCTTTCTGCGTTTTGGTGGAAGGTTCTGTGTGAGGGAAAACCGTAGCAAACTGGGCAGCTCGCGTCAACGGTAGCTCGCCCGTCACAGACCTGGTAGAATGCGAGTATGCAGAAGCGTCGCGGAACGTTCATCATCGTGGATGGGATTGACGGCTCAGGGAAGGGAACCGTTGTGGACGCGTACGCAGCGTGGGCACTGCGGCAAGGTCTGCAGGTTTTTGACGTGCGGGCCTTTGCCAAAGAGCACCAGCGCTTGCCCGAACCGGCAGAGTGGAAGGGGAGTGACGTGCTGGTTTCTGCAGAGCCAACGCACTGCGGGATTGGCCGGGTTATTCGGGAGGAAATCGTGAAAGATAACGGCCGCCACTACACAGGCCGCACTGCCGCCGAAGCATTCGCCCTGGATCGTCTGGTCTTGCACGTCCAGGTCATCTTGCCAGCGCTGGCAGCGGGTCTCCTCGTCCTGCAGGAACGGGGCGTATCGTCGTCCATTGCCTACCAGCCCCTGCAAGGCCTCATTACATTGCCGCAGCTCCTCAGACTCGAAGGGAACCGCTTCGCGCTCGCACACCGGCCAGATTTGCTGCTCATTCCAGTGTGTCCGATTGCGGTGGCGTTGCGTCGGCTGGGGAACCGGGTGAAGAAGGATCATGCGATTTTCGAGAAGCGCGCCTTCCTGACGAAGCTCGATGCGCGCTACCGCAGCGCGTGGTTTGCGAAAATTTTTCGGCAGCGTGGCAGCGTGGTGGGCTTCTTTGATACCAACGATGCGTTGCGTGAAACCCAGAAGGAAGCCGTTGGGTACATCAATGATTTCCTAAAGCAATGAACCTCGAAACCGTCATTGGTTTGGAAATTCACCTGCAGCTCGCAACGAAGAGCAAGATGTTCTGCGCGTGCGCGAACGTTGATACGGAAGCTGCTCCGAACACCGCGGTGTGTCCGATTTGCATGGGTCACCCGGGCACCCTCCCCGTACCAAACCGGGAAGCGCTGAACATGGCACTTAGGTTGGCGCTCGCACTGGAGTTCGTCGTTCCTGCGCTGACGAAATTCGATCGCAAGCACTACGCGTACCCGGACTTGCCAAAGGGCTACCAGATTTCTCAGTACGACGCACCAGTAGGCACGCGGGGGCACCTCCTCGTCGACGTGGCAGGGCGCGAGCAGCGCGTGCTCTTCGAGCGCGTGCACCTTGAGGAAGACGCGGCGAAGAACGTGCGCGCCGTAGATGGCCGTGTGCTGGTGGACTACAATCGGGCGGGCACGCCGCTGGTAGAAATGGTAACCCTGCCGTGCTTGACCACGCCCGAAGAGGCGAAAGCGCTCTTGCAGGAACTCCAGCGCGTTGCGCGGTTCTTGGGAATTTCCCGTGCGGATATGGAGCAGGGCCACATGCGGTGCGATGCGAACATTTCCTTACGCCCAGCGCCAGACGATCGTTCTCGCGCGCCCTTCCCACCCAACGAGCTTGGCTTGTGGCCGAAGACGGAACTGAAGAACTTGAACTCCTTCCGCCACGTAGAGCGTGCCCTGGCCTTCGAGGTGCAGCGGCAGGCCGCACTCTGGAATGCCGGCACGCCCCCAGCGCAGCAGACGACGCGCGGCTGGGATGAGCGGCGCGGGCAAACCGTGGAGCAGCGCGTGAAGGAGGGGAGTGCCGACTACCGCTACTTCGCCGAGCCAGACATTCCACCCATTGCCATTCCCGCCAGTTACGTGGAGAGCTTGGCGAGCGATGTCGTGGAGCTCCCACGCGCCAAGCGCCTGCGATTCACCGCGCAGTACAACCTCACCACTGACGAGGCGTCTCGCCTGACGGATGACCAGGGGGTTGCGCACTGGTTCGAAGCAGTCATTTCGGAGCTGCAGGAGTGGTTTACCGCGCGCACGGGTGCCAGCGAAATGCCGGAAGAAGAGTGGACAGCCGCGAACGCCAAGGTCATGCGCCACGTCGCTGCGTGGGTGACCACTCGCTACTTCGGCATCCTCGCCGAGCTCGGCCGACCTATGGAAGTGACGCACGTGACGCCCGAGAATTTCGCCGAACTCATGGTGATGCTCGCCGAGCGACGGGTGAACCAAACAGTCGGCCAGCAGGTGCTACGGAAGATGGTCGAGACGGGCGAGGACCCGCACGAGATTGTGAGCTCGGGTGACTTAGCGCAGGTGACCGATGCCCGTGCAATTGTTGGCATTGTTGATCGCGTGCTCGCTGACCATCCGGAAATCGTTGCCGACGTGAAGGCGGGAAAGCTGGCGAAAGCACAGTTCCTCGTGGGTCAGGTCATGCGGTTGAGCAAGGGGAAGGCCGACCCCGCGATCGTGCGGGAGTTCATCCAGAACAAGCTCGGCATTACCCTGTAGCTCGGGAGGTGAGGAAGGCGCGTACGACGCGCTGTGCGTCGGTTGCAGTGCGCACCCAGGTAATTCTTGAGTTGCGGGCAAACCACGTTGCCTGGCGTTTCGCGTACTGCCGAATTGCGCACGCGAGTTGGTTCTGGAGTTCTGCGCGGGTGATCTGCCCTTGTACGTACTGGGTGACGAAACGGTACTCGAGCCCGAGTGCGAGGAGGCGACGTGCTGGTACGCCCGCGCGGAGGAGTTCGCGCACTTCAGCTACCATGCCCGTGCGGAGGCGAGTGCGGAGGCGTTTCGCTATGTTGCGCTCGAGTACAGCCCGCGGTAGGCGAATACCAATCCAGCACACCGTGTAGGGCGGGTGCTGCTCGCGTCGTGGGACAGGATTCCTGGTAGCGTGGAGAATTTCGAGTGCGCGGATGAGCCGCACGGGGTTATGCTGGTCAATGGTTTTTGCGCGGCGCGGATCCAAACGGCGAAGCTGGGCGTAGAGCTGCGCGGGGGTTTTTCTGGCGAGCGCACGTCGGAGGCGTGGGTTCGGCGGTACGCTAGGAATGCTCTTTCCGAGCAGGAAGGCGTCGATCCAAAAACCCGTGCCACCTACCACGATGGGCAGGCGCTTACGGGCGTGCGCTGCGCGTACTGCACGGCGCGCATCTCGAACGAAGCGCGCGACGGTGTACGTTCGTTTCGGGCTTGCAACGTCCAGCAGAGCGTGCGGTACCAAACGACGCTGCGCACGAGTGACCTTGCCGGAACCAATGTCCAGCCCGCGGTACACTTGGCGAGAATCGGCGGAGATGATCTCACCATTCCAGCGCTGCGCAATCTGAATTGCAATGTCGGATTTACCGCTCGCGGTTTGCCCGACAACCGCTATAACAGGTGGTGGAGTACGCATGTAGTTGCGAAAGGTGCGTGCATGTGGCATAATAGTACCATGAAGAAAGCATGCGTGCCCTCATAAAAACATTTCAGCCACACGGTAGGTATGGCGAACAAACTCATACTTCCAAACACACCTGACTACCAGTCACTTTGACTGGTAGCAGTTTACTCGTACAGTCCGTATGCCAAGACCGCAACGCAAGGGGAGATCAGCGCGCGTAGCTGATGTGAAAACCATAGCACCAGCCTACACGGCGGTGCGCTTTTCTGTTGCAACGCTGGTATTCACTGCAATGGTTGGGAGTTCAGTAATCCTGGCTGCCCTCCTCATTCGGATGGTGCCGATGCAGAACCAAGCGCGACTGACGTCAGTGAACGTGAGCCGCTCTGCAGATGGCGCGGTGATAGGTGAAGTACTCGTGAAGTTCAAGCCGGGTACGAGTCAGCTCACCCGAACGAAGACGGTGAACGCAGCACTGGTCAAGCCAGTGCGGGTTACCACGCTCTCAACGGTGAAGAAGCGCGTTGGATTCCGCACAGTCACGCAAACTTCGGAGAGCGTGAGCCAGCGCGTTGCGAAGGTTCGGAGCATTACACCTGCTTTCTCACCGAGCATCAAGCTCACCGAGGCGACGTACGACGTACGTGCCAAGCGAGGCAACGTGCAGGCAGTTGCGAGCACGGCCGCTACGCTCGCGCAGTGGTTCGTGGTGAAAGTAGATCCACCGACGGCTGACCTTGGGCAAATTGCGAGTGCACTTCGGAAGCAGGCGAATGTCGTGCAGGTTGAGACGAACCGACACGTGCGCGTGGCGGCAACCCGCTCGATTGCTTCGACGACCTCTGGCGCAGCAATTCGGCTCGCCGATGCGCAGCAAGCAGCACAACCCCTCGCGGGTGATGTGAATGGGGATGCAGCAGTTGATGGGAAGGATCTGCGCCTCCTCGTCAACTACCTTCTCCGCTCTGGCACGCAGCCGAGTAACCTGGCTGCTGCGGACATCACGCATGACGGACGGGTGGATATTTCTGACCTCACCGCCCTCATCTCGCTCATCAGCTCGCTCTTCAGCGCGCAGGGGAATGACCTCACGAGCGATGGGTTGGTGAACTGGGATGACGTGAATTACCTGACGCGGTACCTATTCCAGAGCGGAGCAGCGCCACAGCCGTTGGTACTCGCCGATCTCAATGCGGACGGTGGTATCGACATTTCTGACCTCTCCTGGCTGATTACGCTCGTCACGAACAGTCCAGCGAGTGATGAGCTGCTGTACGGTTCTGGTGACGCGAATGGTGACGGTGTAGTAGACAACCGTGACCTCGATTTCCTTATTGCCTACCTCACTGGCGGCGGTCCAGCGCCGAGTCCGCTCGGCCGTGTGGACATGGACGTCGATGGAAACGTTGATATCACCGACCTCACCTACCTCATCTCCCTCCTCACGTCTGACCAGGGCACGGTGCTCGGTGATACGACCGGGACAGTCGGTAGCGCGCTGCTCAGCGGGAGCATTTCGGATACCTCCGCCGGGGAAACGCAGCCGGTTATCGTACCAAGTTACCTCCTTGGTGATTGCAATGCAGATGGGCGGGTGACACCTGCTGACTTGCACGCGCTCGTTGCGTACCTCTTCATGGAAGGTCCAGCGCCCAGCCCCCTTGGTCGAGGGGACATGGATGGCAGTGGCACCCTGGATATTTCTGACGTTACGCGCATGGTGAAGCTCATCTACGACCAGCTGAGCGAGCGCGTGTCTCACGCTGACCTGAACGGTGATGGCGTGGTGAACAGTGCAGACTTGCGCTTCCTCGTGAGCTACCTCTTCGAGCAGGGCCCAGCGCCTGACGTAGCGAAAGCGGATCTCGATGGTGATGGCCGCATTGACATTACCGACGTATCGATCTTCGTCGAGTTCGTCTACCAGCTTGATAACCCGCAACCCTGTGAACCCATCCGCACCGTTGGTACAACCCACATTCTGACCGGTGACGTCAACGCCAGTGGCACCGTTACCCCGTCGGACGCGCAAGCGCTCGCTAGCATCGTGTACGCGGATGCCGGGCTCCCCAGCCCAGTTGAGCGCGCAGATGTGAACTGCGATGGATCGGTAACGCCGCTCGATCTCGCTGTGCTGGACGCGCAGCTGGCCGGTGCAACCGGCGCCACCCTTCCTGGGGATGCGAATAGTGATGGCGCAGTAGATACGAAAGATCTGGTTGCCAGCGCGCTGCAACCCACTGATGTTAACGAAGATGGCGTTGCAGATATCCGTGATACGTACGCACTGGTGCGGCTCCTCAAGCTCGACCGCACGGTTACCACGCTTCCTGACGTTGATGGTGATGGACGGGCAACGTGGGCGGACGCTGATGCGCTGCTCGCCGGCGTCTTTACACCCGGGGCGCAGCCACTAGACTCACGCGCGGATGTCAATGGGGATGCCTCGATTGATGCGGCGGACGCGCTTTCGTACGTGTCCTCGCTGGCTCGCCAGCAACCCACAGGAACGTTCATTGCAGGCGATGCGAATGCAGATAGCGTCGTCGATTGTCGTGACGTGCAGTTCCTGCACGCAACGTTCTTCCAGCAAGGACCAAAGCCTTCGCCCGAGTTGCGCGGCGACGTGAGTGGTGATGGTCAGGTAACGGTTGCAGATGCGCTCCTCCTCGCGCAGCGGACGTGCTCTGGGGTGGGGAGCGGCACCACAGCGAGCGACGTCCTCGTCGCCTTGCTGGATAGCGGTGCAAACCTGAAAGCCGCGAGCGTGGCGCAGGTTCTGGTTCCGACCAACGAAACCCTGCTCAACCGTAAGGACGATGACCGTAATGGCTTCGTCGATGACCTCGTTGGCTACACAACCTACACGAGTGGCAAGCCAACTGTTGACTGCAACGGCCACGGCTCTGCGCTCACGTCACTCATTGCCGGGAGCACTGGCGTTGCCCGGCACGCGAGAGTTCTCCCCATCAAGGTTGTTGATTGCAAGGGTTTGGGGAGCGCCCTGGGAGTCGCGAACGGACTCGTGTACGCAGCAGTTCGTGGCGCTGACGTAAGCGTGTTGCCGGTGAGCGGCGTTGGCACATCTCGTCTCCTTGCAGACGTTGTGGCGTACACCCGGGCGAGCGGTATGCTCGTCGTGGGCGCTGCCGGGAACGATGGCGTACCCACATCACGGGTATTCCCAGCGAACGTGAGCGGCGTGGTGAGCGTTGGTGCGACCGTGGCGAACGGCAAGGCGCTGGCGTCGTACAGCAACACGAGCGCTACGGTGGTTGCTCCAGGCACCGCCGTCGGTGTAGCCTTCGAAGGGACATCGGTGAGCACGGCGTACGTTGCTGGGACGGCGGCGCTCATCCTCGGGAAAGCTCCGGGAGTGACGCTGCAGCAGCTCGAGGCAAAGCTCATCCCGCCCGCAGCGAAGGTGAACCCCAAAGTCCTGCGCCTGCTTGACGCTGCTACCGCACTTACGAAATAATCCCACTATGGCCAACCTCACTACGCAAACCGTGCAAGCTACGAAGCTCGGTACGGGAGCGAAAGTCTCCATCGGTGTAGCCGTGCTCGCAGTCGTTGCGCTTGGCGTTGCACTGGGGTACGCGGTGTACGTCGGAGGCTTCTCTAGCTAGTACACGAGAAAGAGAGAAAACCCGTTCCAACGTGGAACGGGTTTTTACTAGTCATCATCTGGGTTTACCAACTTGCGCATTGCATCGTACTCCTCCAGCTTCAGGGGATTGCCCGGCTGGAGCTTAACGGGCGTGTAGTCGTGCTCGGGATTCGCGCACGTACCTGGTTCGGGTGCGGTGCGGAAGCACTGCGGGCATACCCAGCAGGAATCAGTGCGCGCTGCTACGGTGCGGTGCGATTCGCGGTACATGCGTATCCCAACGTGCGTGCGTCGCGCGCGCTGGCGGCGACGGTACACCCGCAGGAAGGCGATGATGAGCAAGCAAAGAGCAATGAGGAGGAGGGTGGCGAACCCTTTTGGCGGGATGTCGAGCATGGGTCACCTCGCGTGTTTCTCTTCGTTTTGTGGTGAAACGCTAGCATCCCCGCAGGCGCAACGTCAAATCACATGGTACACTGAGGTCATGCGCGTACCCTTTGCCCGACAGCAGCGTGACTACTGGTGCGGCCCGGCGTGCGCCCGGATGCTCCTCGGCAATGGTAGCCAGGCTGTGTACGCGCGGCGGCTCGCCACGAACCCGCGGACCGGAACCACACGGCGAGCCATGCTCCGCCAACTCCGCGCGGCAGGGAAAACCCTGAACGTGCAAGCTTCTGGTACACTAGGCCGCCTCGCACGAGCGACGCCCGCCCTCGTGAACTACCGAGAAGTTGATGGGGAAGATCACTACGCAATTGTGCTGCGAGTAACGAAACGCTTCGTGGTGCTCCACGATCCCTGGCACGGTCCGAACTACCGTTTGCCCGTTGCGACGTTTACGGCGCACTGGAAAAATCCAAAGCTCCGGAAGAAGTACACCGGTTGGTTCGTCCAGGTAGCCTAGCGGCGCGCCTTAGTCTGGATCTTCTTGAGTAGTTCCGCCGTGAACGTCTTCTTCGCGATGACGCGGAGTTTTGCCTTGCCGCGCTCGCGCACGTGCAGCCTCGGTGATTTCACTTCCTTGTCACCAATGACTAGCGTGTACGGCATTTTCTGCTTCTCCGCCGTGCGAATGCTCTTGCCCACCGACTGGTCGGCGCTGAACACGTCTACGCGCAAGCCCGCCGCGCGCATTTCCTGGCCAAGCTTCTGGCAGGCCTTCTCGTGCTTCAAGCCCACAGGAATGATCGCGACGTGCACGGGGGAGAGCCACAGGGGAAACTCGCCCGCGTAGTGTTCGATGAGGAACGCAATCGTGCGTTCCAAGCAGCCAATGGATGCACGGTGGATGACGACCGGCTGGTGCATTTTTCCATCGCTGCCAACGTACTCTAGGTGGAAGCGCTGCGGGAGGACGAAGTCGTACTGCACGGTGAATGCGGTTTCTTCCGACCCATTCACCTTCTTCAGCTGCACGTCAATTTTCGGCCCGTAGAACGCTGCTTCGTTTGCCGCTTCGAAGAATGGCGTCTTCTGCGCGCGCAGGACTCTGCGCAGGACGCCCTCGGCATTGTCCCACGCAGCGTCGTCTTTGTAGTACTTCTTCGTATCCGACCGGTCGCCGAGCGAAAGCCGGTAGCGGTAGTCCACGCCCTTGCGAAGGCCGAGCGTGCGGTTCACCTCATCGATGAGCTTCAGGACGCTCGCAACTTCCTTTTCGGCTTGCTCCGGCGCGAGGAAGATGTGGGCGTCGGCGAGGGTGAACATGCGCACGCGCATGAGGCCAGTGAGCTCGCCAGACTTCTCGTAGCGGAATTGCGAGGCCAGCTCGGCAAAGCGCAGCGGTAAGTCGCGGTAGCTTCGCGGCGTATCCTTGAAGAGCATGAAGTGGTGCGGGCAGGTCATGGGTCGCAGGATGAGTTCGTCGTCATCAACCTTCATGACCGGGTACATGGTGTCCTTGTAGTACGGGTAGTGGCCGGACGTCTTGTAGAGTTCCGTTTTCGCCAGCGGGGGAGTAACCACGTGCTGGTAGCCGTGCGCGAGTTCTGTGTCAACCGTGAAGCGCTCCAGCTCGCGGCGGATCGTCGCCCCCTTGGCAGTGAGCATGGGCAAGCCCTTGCCAACGCTGTCGGCAAAGGTGAAGAGCCCAAGGTCTTGGCCGAGCTTCCGGTGGTCGCGTTTCTTTGCTTCTTCCTGCATGTGGAGGTATTCGTCAAGTTCCGCCTTCGCCAGGAAGGCAACGCCGTACACGCGCTGCAGCATGGGGTTGCTCTCGCTGCCGCGCCAGTACGCGCCGGCAATGTGGGTGAGTGTGAACGCGTCGGCCGGAATCTCGTTCGTTGAGTTCACGTGCCCGCCACGGCAGAGGTCAACGAAATTCCCCGTGGTGTACGCGGTAATCGTTGCGTTGGGTGTGCTGCCTGGACGTTCGAGGTCGTCAAAAACTGTCGTTCCCTTGGTGGCGAGGTCGTGGATGAGTTCCAACTTGAACGGCTGCGTTGCAAACTTTTCCTTCGCTTGGGCTTCGGAGAGTTCTTCACGAGTAAAGCCGAGGTTCTGGCTAATACGCTTGCGCATGAGTTTCTCCAGCTTCGGTAGATCTTGCGGTGTCAGGGGGCGGGGGAGCTGAAAATCGTAGTAGAATCCGTGCTCAATTGTTGGTCCGACGCCGAGTTGAGCGTCCGGCATAATTTCCAGCACGCTGGCAGC
>JBGSPR010000071.1:0-5980 GCA_041738495.1 Patescibacteria group bacterium | reverse complement strand
GCACGCCGAGCTTGACGTGTGGATTGATCGGATGCACGGAAAGGAAGTGTTTACCGGTGAGGGAGAAATAATTGATTCAGGATCATTCACCGGCAAGCAGTCTGCGGATGGACGGAATGAAATCGTTGCATGGTTAGCAAGAGAAGGTAAAGGCAAAGCTGCCACCAACTACAAACTCCGCGACTGGGTGTTCAGCCGCCAGCGCTACTGGGGCGAGCCAATTCCCGTGGTGCACTGTGAGAAGTGCAAAGGAGATGTGTTAGAAAAAAGTCACGAGCTTCACTTCTACGATCAGGAATCCTGGGTAAAGATCATGAGCGGCAAGAAGATTGTAGAAACTCGCGCGCTCAACCCAGAAGAGCACGAGCGGTACTTCGGCAACATTGGCGTTGGCGAGTACCTGAAGCTGCAGAACATGGTCACGCACGAAGAAGCCTTCTTCGAGGTAAACGGCGTTCATACGTACAAGAAGCTCGGCGATTTTCTTGCGGATAGAGCGGTATTTGCAAAGATGGCACCGAACAAGGAGTACAAGAGCGAAACTGAATTAGAGGAAGCGTATGCCTTCACACCCGAATACGTAGAGAAGATTCGGAAGAATGGGCTTATCGCGTGGGAGATTTCGCGCGTGCAACCAGGGATTGTAGGGGTGCCAGCAACACAGTTGCCCGTTACGCTTCCTAACGTGCAGAAGTACGAGCCCACTGGCACGGGCGAATCACCGCTCGCTGGTATAAAAGATTGGGTGAATACCACGTGCCCAAAGTGTGGTGGGCCGGCGAAGCGCGAGACCAACACCATGCCCCAGTGGGCGGGGTCCAACTGGTACTTCTTGCGGTACTGCGACCCGCACAACGATACGCAGCTCGCCGACCCGGAGAAGCTCAAGGCCTGGTTACCGGTGGACACCTACATTGGTGGTGCCGAGCACGCGGTGCTGCACTTGCTGTACGCTCGGTTCATCTATAAATTCTTACACGACATTGAAGCAGTTCCTAAGAGTTTGCCCGATGAGCCGTTTACCAAGCTCATCAACCAAGGGCTTATTCTTGCTGAAGATGGGCAGAAGATGAGTAAGTCGCGCGGCAACGTTATCAACCCAGATTTAGTGGTTCGCGAATACGGCGCGGATAGCTTGCGCATGTTCGAGATGTTCATGGGCCCCCTGGAAGATGTGAAACCCTGGAACACGCGTGGGATTGTGGGCGTGCGAAGGTTTTTGGATAAAGTGTGGGGTTTACAAGAAAAAGCGAAAGATGGTGACGACCTTCATCGCGACACACATGCGCTCGTCAAGCAGATAGGGGAAGACATCGCGTCGTTCTCCTTGAACACGGCAGTAAGCAATTTTATGAAATGGACGAATACGGCAGCAACGTGGGATGTAATTTCTAAAAGTGAGCTTGGAACATTCTTCGTTTTGCTATCACCTTTCGCTCCTCACATAGCACAAGAGCTTTGGGAAAAACTTGGGCACACCGACCAGGTGCACGACCAGCAGTGGCCGACGTACGACCCCGAGATGATAATGGCCGAAACCGTCGACGTGGTGGTGCAGGTGAACGGCAAAGTCCGCGATACGTTCACGGTTGCTGCGGGCACGGCCGATGCGGAGTTACAGTCGCAAGCGCTCGCCTCGGAAAAAATTCAAAAGTGGCTAGATGGCAAAACCCCAAAGAAGATAATCGTGGTGAAGGGTAAGCTCGTGAGCATTGTGGTGTGAGCTCCATATCAGCAAGCGCACCTTCTCGAAGGTGCGCGAGGCCTGTACAATGCGAGCATGACCCCAGCGGCCGAACTCATCTACAGCCACGATTACGCGCTGCGGCTGTACCGCGGTAACCAAACCTTCACCGAAGTCTGGCACGACCTGGTGAATCGCGGTGAGGTATTCGAGCGCGTCTTCCACGAGGTCGTTCCAACAATCCTCGAGAGCATTCCAGTGGTGTCGGGGTACAATTGGGGTCCTGCAGCGGCTGCGCTCCCCGTGTACCTCGTGGTGGACGGCCAGAATTTAGTGGCTCCGCTCACACTGGCAGCCACCGATGATCCCGAGCACATGCTCTACGATTTGGTCATCCTGCTCGTCCGCACCAACCTGCAAACTGGATTTCTCACTGACCAGCAGCGTGACGGGGCAGTACACGCAATCGCTCGAGAGGTCATTCGCCGCGCAGCCCTCCACCTCGAGGACGCAATCGCAGCATCTGACCTCACACTACGAGAGCAGCACGGCATGGATTTCCAGCTCGCCCCGTGGGACTTGCACGCGAACACCGCCCGCCACTTCATCGAAATCTAGTATGGAGCTCATCACCATCAATCCTAAGCGTCCGAGCGCGGATGCAGTGAAGCGCGCACTCGCCGTGCTCATGGCCGGCGGCGTGGTTGCGTACCCCACGGACACCGCCTACGGTCTGGCTGTGGATGCGACGAACGAAGAGGCAATTGGCAAAATTTTCGTCATGAAGCGTCGCGTGCAGAAACCGCTGCCCGTTCTCGTTGCCAACCTCACCATGGCGAAGCGGTACGTGGTGTTCACACCTACGAGCACGCGGCTAGCTAAGCAGCACTGGCCAGGCCGGCTCACGCTCATCCTGCCGTTCCGCAACACGCTCCCCGCAGCGCTCATCTTGGGCAAGCCCGGCCTGGCGATTCGGCACTCGGGCCAGCCGGTTGCCGAGGCGCTCGTGCGTGGGCTCGATCGGCCCATTACCTGCACGAGTGCGAACATCTCTGGGAAGGGCGTGCTGTACTCGGGGCAAGACGTTGCGCGTCACTTCCGCTCGGAACCCGTGCAACCCGACCTCATCCTCGATGCTGGGGAAATTCCTGAGGAACCGCCGTCCACAATAGTGGATTGCACGCAGGAACCTGCTACGGTCTTGCGGCAGGGTAGCGTGCAGCCCCAGCTCCGGGGCGCTGTTCGCAACGCGCTACGACCCGCCCGCCGACGCCGCTGACGCTGCGCATGCTCCACCTCTCCGCTTTCACGCACTACTTCTCCAAGCACCCCACGCATGAACTGCGGGAGCTGTACTGGTCTGTGGGGATTATGGACTTCGCCACTGCGGCGGTGGCGCTGTTCGAGCCCATCTACCTGTACACGCGCGGGTATAGCATTCGGCACATACTCCTCTTCTACGCTGCCGTCTACTTTGGGTATATCCTGCTCATTCCCGTTGGCGGGCGCATTGCCGCGCGCTTCGGCTTCGAGCACAGCATTCTCTATAGCCAGTTTGCGTTCATTGCCTACTACCTAGCACTCTTCGCCCTGCCCTACGCGCCGTGGCTCATCTTCATTGCTCCGGTTATCTTCGCCGTCCAGAAGTCACTCTACTGGCCAGCCTACCACGCTGACTTCGCCACTTTCTCCGTGCGAGAGCAGCGTGGCCGGGAAGTGTCTGGCTACCTCACGCTCAACGCCGTGGTTACCATCCTCGGTCCGCTCTTCGGCGGCCTCGTGCTCAACACCTTTGGGTTCGGCGTGCTCTTCGGCATCGTCGCCGCGCTCTTCCTGGCATCCACGCGCCCACTCCTGAAGCTCAAAGAGGTGTACGACCCGGCGCCATTCAGCTACGCGAAGTACTGGAAGCTGCTGTGGAAGCCCAGTCATCGCCGCAGCGCAGTGGCGTACTTTGGGTTTGCCGAGGAACTCGTCGCCCTGGTGCTGTGGCCAATCTTCACCTACCTGGCCGTCTCGCAGTTCTCGGAGCTCGGCGCGCTCATTGCCGTGTCCACGCTCATCACCAGTTTGGTGGTGTTGCTCATTGGCAAGATGTCTGACCGGAATGCCAGCATTGACGTCCTGCGGTTCGGCAGCATTGCCGCGTCCGTCGTGTGGGTGCTCCGCACGCTCATCAGCCTCACACCGCTTCGGCTCGTCTTGCTGGATGCTGCTGGGCGGACGTCGAAGAGCGCGGTTGTCATCCCGCTCCTCGCCATGACCTACGAGCATGGGGTGCGGGAAGATCCGCTAGCGATTGCCGTGTACTTCGAGCAATCTCTTGCTATTGGGAAATTCCTCGTTGCCATCTTGCTCTTCTTCCTCGCGGGCGTGGCGAACGTGTGGACAGCTGCCTTCATTGTCGCCGCTGCCTCGAGTTTGCTGTACGGCCTGCTCAAGCCGCCCGGACCGCTGGGTCAGCTGCACCGGGCATGATTGGCGACCTCACCGATCAGCACGTCCTCCGCGCGGCGTTGCGGGAGTTTGGCGTGCGCCCATCGCAACGACTCAGCCAGAATTTTCTCGTCGATCGGGGTGTGCTCGAGACGATCGTTGACGCAGCGGGTATCCCTGCGGGTGCTTCTGTGCTGGAAGTAGGAGCCGGTACCGGTGTGCTCACACGTGAGCTCGCCGTCCGGGCGCAGCACGTCCTGGCACTGGAACTAGACCGGCACATGATTCCACTCCTCCGCGCAACAACCCACGCGCTCGGGAATGTGCGGATTCTTGAAGGGGACGTCCTGCAGGAATCGGCAGCGCACTACCACGCCGTGCTGGGCAAGCCCGCGACCTACCACATCGTTGCAAACCTGCCCTACCACATAAGCTCGCGGTTTTTGCAGCACTTCTTGGCGAGTGACTGCCCGCCAGATACGACGACACTCCTCCTCCAGCGGGAAGTTGCAGAGCGCGTGTGCGCCCAGCCGGGCGACTTGAGTCTCCTCGCCTTGAGCGTGCAAGTGTACGCAGAGCCGGCAGTCGTCGCAACTGTTCCGCGCACTGCATTCTGGCCGGAACCGGCAGTGGAATCTGCAATTTTGCACATCTCCCGCCGACCTCCTCCTGTGTGGGATCCCGCGGAGCAAGCTGCGTGCTTCCGCTACGCCAGGCTAGGATTCCAGCACCGTCGGAAGACGCTCGCGAATGCACTTGCCGGTGGACTGCGGGAAAATCCCAAGAAAATCCAGGAAATTCTAGAAGTTTTAGGCCTTCACCCGAACATCCGCGCGCAGGAAGTAGCGTGTGAAATGTGGCCCAAGCTCGTTCGCGCGCTTGAGGGGCGTGTGTGAGCCTGCAGAGTTGACATGCTTTAGAATTTGTGTTTTGACAGAGGCAGTATTTTCTGCTACACTTTGTGCAGTTAGCGCGGAAAGTGAATAAGGAATCGCAGCGCTGCAGCACACCCAAAACACTCGAACCCATGACAGACGACCGCCACGATGAGGGGGAAGCCCCAGGCGAAGGGAAGCCGGCTTTCACTCCACAATCGAGCCGTTTCTTGTGGTTTGTTGGGGCACTCGGTGGTGCGGCATTGATTCTGGGTGGCGTGCAGTTCAGCCGCGCTCTCCGCGAACCATTCCTGCCGCAGCAGCCCACGCTGGCCACTGCTGGCCCCGAGAGCCAAGCGCTCATTGCCCTGAAGTCCAAGGATACTGATGGTGACGGGCTCTCGGACTACGACGAACTCTACGCCACGAACACGAGTCCCTACATTGCTGACTCGGATAGCGACGGTACAGACGATAGTACGGAAGTTGATCGAGGGACAGATCCAAACTGCCCAGAGGGTACGAATTGCGGCGTGGTCACGAACACGAATGCAACGAATGCGACGAGTACGAATACTGCAGTAGCAGCCGGAAACCCCACAGCTCAGCAAATCCGCGATGCGCTCGTTGCCTCGGGCGTCTCGCAGACGCAAGTGGATGCTCTGGACGACGCAACGCTCCTGCAGTCGTACCAGGAAGCCCTCGCTGAAGACACGTCAACCAATACAAATGCCTCCACGACGAGCGCGCAGCAGCTAGAAGACCTCACTGCCTCAGAAATTCGATCACTCTTGCAGGCCAACGGCGTTTCGGCAGACGTCCTGAAAAGCTACGATGACGAAACGCTCCGAGCCGTGTACCTGGAAGCAGTCCGCGAGAGCCTCTCTTCATCAACGAATACGAATGGCTCCTAAGCTCGACATTCGAAAATCCCGAGTCCGCCGCTCGCCTTCTGCGAAGCGAAATTTCTGGATGGGCCTGCTTT
>JBGSPR010000037.1:0-4598 GCA_041738495.1 Patescibacteria group bacterium | reverse complement strand
ATTGCCTCGGACGTGGTTATTCTCACCGTCCGCGATGGGGCATTGCAGGTGCTGTGCATTCAAATGCAAAAAACCCCATTTACCGGGAAATGGGCCGTACCGGGAGGATTGGTGCGCCCGAACGAATCAGTAGACCATGGGGCCCACCGGCTACTTGCCGAAAAGGCAGGACTCCACAACGTCTACCTTGAGCAGCTCTACACGTTCGGGAAGGTACACCGAGATCCATTCGGCCGTGTGGTTTCCGTGGCGTACTTCGCGCTCGTGCCCAGCGACCACTTGCAGCTCCGCACAACCAAAGAGTACGCGGGTGTTCGGTGGTTCCCGGTTCGCAAGCTGCCGGCCATGGCCTACGACCACGCAGAAATTGTGCGCACCGCTGTTCAGCGCTTGCAGGCGAAGCTCGGGTACACGAACATCGTCTTCAGTCTCTTGCCCAAAGCATTCACGCTCTCCGAACTGCAGAATGTGTACGAGATCATCATTGGCCAGAGCTTTGATAAGCGGAATTTCCGCAAGAAAGTGCTGGGTCTCAAACTCGTCCGGCCCACCGGCGAGAAGCGGGTAGGGGAGGCGAACCGGCCAGCACAGCTCTTCTCATTCACGCACCATTCTATTGCGCGCGTAGACATCCTGTAAATTTTTTTCTTCGATAGTTAGTGTGTGAATAACAATATCATTGTCACCCGTACACGAACTCCTGCTCCTCTTGACAAAATGAGCAATTCTTGCCAAGGTAGCTGGCTTTTGGACGTAATTTTTTTACCCGAAATACTAGGAAATGCGCTGCCCCGGGATGTGGGGAAGTACCACGTTCGCGGGTAGCTCGTTGCCAGGGCTGCGAGCCCTTTGACAACTCGCAATCAGAGAAGTTTGAGAACATACACGATACTTTGAGAAAGGACAGAAGTATGATCCCCTTTGAGATTGCAGCCGGGACTGTTGCCGGGCGAGACCACCGTCTTGCCGGACGCAACAACCAGGATGGCTTCGCGGTTGTACCTCGACCATTCGTCCTCGCTGCCTTTGCGTGCGATGGTTGTGGGAGTAGCCCGCAGAGTGAAGTTGGCGCTCGCCTTGGTGCTCGGCTCCTCGCGGAGTGTCTCGGCAAGAGCTTGGAGAGCGTGGGGCCAGGTGTGACCTTGGACCATGCCCTCCTCAGCCGGCACTGCGAACGAGCGCGGCAAGACCTCCTTGCCCACCTCCGCGTGTTCGGCCGAACGCTCGGCGGCAGCTTTACCAGTGTCGTGGCGGAGTACTTCCTCTTCACGGCAATTGGCGTTGTGGTGACACCGTCCTCGGCAGCGATTGTTGCTGCCGGTGATGGGCTCTACGCCATCAATGGCAGCGTGGAGCAACTCGGTCCGTTCCAGAATAACGCCCCGCCCTACCTTGGGTATGGTTTGCTGGATGCGGACCAAACCGACGCGCCCGTGCCAACGCTCGACGTCGTTGCGGTTAAGCCAGCAGTCGATGTGCAGTCACTGCTTATCGGCACGGATGGCGCGCTCGACTTTTGGGCGAAGGCTGACCGGCTTGTGCCAGGCACTGCCCAGCCGCTCGGACCTCTGAGCCAGTTCTGGGAACGTTCGGAGTTCTTCCGCAATGCGGATACGCTCCGGCGCCGCCTGACCGTTGCGAGTAACGACGTGACGCACATGCAGGACGGGGAAATCGAAAGAATTCCTGGCCTGCTGCACGACGACACGACGCTCATCGCCCTCCGGCGAAAGGAGGCGTAGGTGTACGTCTACATGCAAGGTCGTCGGTACAACCTCAACCCCGCTGATGCCATTGGCAAAGGCGGTGAAGCGGACATCTTCCTCGTGCAAGACCTGGCGGTGAAAATTTTCAAGCCGCCAACCCACCCCGACTTCGTTGGATTCAGTGCCGAGCAGCAGGCTGCCCAGTTTCGCTTAGACGAACACCAGCGGAAGCTGCCAGATTTTCCTCACGGTCTGCCGAGCCGGGTCATTAGCCCACAGGAACTCGTGCGGGATCAAACGGGTCAGCGGATTCTCGGCTACGCCATGCAATTCTTGCCTGGCTCCGAAGTGCTGTACCGCTTTACGGACAAACGCTACCGCGAGCAGCGCATCCCCACGCCGCACGTTGTGCAGACGTTTTTAGATCTGCACAGCACGGTGACAGGGTTGCACGCTCGCAACGTAGTCATTGGGGACTTCAACGATTTGAACGTCCTCGTGTACCCGGACAAACCTGAAGCGTACTTGATTGACGCTGATAGCATGCAGTTTGGACCGTACCAGTGCCGGCTCTTCACGGCGCGATTCGTAGATCCATTGCGGTGCGACGCGCACCACCTAATTTTGGCCCACCCGCACGTGCCGGAATCGGATTGGTACGCATTCAATGTCATGCTCATGCAGTGCTTGCTCTTCGTGGGGCCGTACGGCGGCGTGTACATGCCCAAAGGCAATGCCTTGCGCATTCCCCACGACTCGCGTCCGCTGAAACGGATAACCGTTTTCAATCCGGACGTGATTTACCCCAAGCCCGCTGTGCCCTACAGCGTGCTCCCCGACGACCTGTTGCAGCACTTCCACTTGGTGTTCGAACGCGACCAGCGCGGGATATTCCCTCGCTCGCTCCTCGAACGCCTACGCTGGACTACGTGCAGCGGGTGCGGCAAAGAGCATGCCCGGGCAACGTGTCCGTTCTGCCAGCACGCTGCACCCGCAGCGATTCGGCAGGTGGTGACCATGCGCGGCACGGTGAAAGCCACGCGCGTGTTCCGCACGAGCGGGCGCATCCTCGCTGCTGCCTACCAAGACCAGCGGTTGCGAACACTGTGCTACGAACGCGACGCTTACGTCCGCGAAGCAGACCGGGTGATAGCGCGTGAACCGTACCGCCCCGACCAGCGCATTCGTCTCATGGGCGATACCACGCTCATCGGGCGGGGGAGTGACGTCACGGTCTACAGCCTGAGCCAGGCACCGCGAAGCGTGAGCGTCGACACGTACCGGCACTTGCCGATGTTCGACGCCAATGCAACGCAGAAAGTCTGGGTATCGGGCGGGCAGCTCCAGCGTGATGGGAAATTCGGCGACGAATTCCCCGAAACATTGGGTAACGTGCTCCAGCGCCAGACGCTGCTCTGGCTGGGCCCGAGCTTCGGCTTCGGGTTCTACCGGGCGGGTGACCTTGCCGTGAGTTTCGTCTTCGATGCTCGGCAGCAAGGACTCAACGACAGCGTGAACGTACCGTTGCACGGCCAGTTGGTCGACGCGACCTGCGTCTTCAGCAAAGACCGGTGCTGGTTCCTCACCGTGTCGCAGGAGCACGCGCGCATCGTGCACCGTTGTACGGTGATTCGGCCCGACGGGACCGTGGATGCGACGCTCGAAGCGGCGCCCAACGACGTGCCGTGGCTCACCAGCATTCGTGGCAAGGCCGCGGCAGGTGCGTACCTTTTCGCCGCCACTGATGCGGGGCTGGTGCGCGTCGAGGTACAGCAGGGAGCAATCACGCAGACGCGTGACTTCCCCGATACGGAACCATTTGTAGATGCAAGCAGCCGACTCGTTGTTGGTGGCGACGGCATCTACGTTGTTGAAAAACAAGAGATTACACGCTTGGAGCTCAACTGAGCATCAGGCGCGCGAGAATACACTTGAAGAACGAGGAGGTTTACATGCTCGCAGCCTACACGGCAGCGCTGCATCGCGGTGCCAAGGTAGCGGTTACCGGCTTGTGCGGCAGGATCATCCGCGGGAAGAAACCCGAGGATTTCCTCACGCTCACCGATGACCCCGACCGGAAGCTCGTCCTGCTGATGGGGCCGGATGGGTTGGAGAAGCTGCTCGGCAAGAGCGGCTACCAGATGCTGGTGGAGATCGGCTACGAGACGGTGTACATCGGCCGCAAAGTTGCCGAAGGAAACCGGTTCAAGCTCATCGTTTTTCCCGAAGGTGGACCGGCGAAGCTGGCCACCTGGGAGAACGTCATCGACGTCGTCAGCGACGTCTACCCGAACATTGCCGCCATGCTCAACCGTCACCGGGATAGCTTGGCTACAGTGCCGTTCGACGAAATCGAAAGGCTGGCCGGCTTCGACTTTTCCGTTGTGGACAAAGCGGGTCTTGCCGACCCGCGGTACATGACCGAAGAGCGGTTCCGCCAGAGTGCTGGGACGCTCGTCGACGCTCGGGCCTTCCTGTACTTCACGGTTCACCTGCGCGAGCTGTATCGCGGTGATGGGTACACCTACACCGCCGATGGCCGCCAGGGGCTGATGGAGTACATCGTGCCCAACGTCCCCATTGCGGACCTGGGCTCGCACGAAATCATCGACCTGACCATAACGCTGCCTTTCGCGCAGCCCAACACAAGGAGTGGTAATTTGAAAACGTATCCTATCCCGGCGCACTACGATCCCAAAGCGGTCGACCAGGTGCGCAAAGTGCCGTACGAGGCAATCGCCACGGCGGCGGGAACGTACGCCGCGCAGCACGGCATCAAAGCTGCGGTCACGGACAAGTTTCGCCTGGCCCTGATGGCGATTGACGTGCAGAATACGTTCGTCATCCCGGGCTACGAGCTCGTCGTCGGCGGGGCGGTGGAGGACACGCAGC
>JBGSPR010000072.1:0-17879 GCA_041738495.1 Patescibacteria group bacterium | reverse complement strand
TGCAGCGGTACGTTCCTCCTCCAATGTCGGTGTAGTTGCATAGGTTGAGGAACCGTCCCCAGCCATTGAGCTTCTGCGTGGTCTTGTCGTACTTCAACGTCGCATCCGTGGTGAGCGCGCTGTTCCGGTACGCCTGACCTGGTGGGTTACCGAAGTCATTATCATCAGTGAGTGGATCCGCGTCACCACAGTCGCTCGCAGCGCCACAGTCGTACACGCTATCCAGCCGTCGGAAGCTAAAGAACCCCGCGTTGCTCGACCACCCGTAGCCGCTCCACGCGTAGGTCTGACCGGCAGGCGACGGTGAGAAGTTCAGGGTTGCCGGGGTATCCAGCGCAGACGTGCCAATGTTCACCCCGTACGGCGAACTCGTCGGCGGCGAGCACGCATCTGCAGTCTTGAAGTTCGCGCAGTTCAGGGAGAGCCAGCCAAAGTTGGATGACCACCCGTATCCGTACACGTTGCCGCCAGAATTCGCACTAAACGCAATGCGCTGGGCGCCCGCCTGCTCCCAGGCAATTGGGGGCAAGCCTGAGTTTGAAGTAAACGAATCAGGAGTTACTGGCGGAATGGACGGCACGTACGCGCCGCTCGTAGGATTTCCTGCTCCAGCAGCGAGAACCGGTGTCGCATCCCAGGCGTACGGTGACAGTGATTGCTCGCGGTACACCACCAAGTCGGCATCAGCCGGATTCGTAATGTCACGCGCTGCCACGTACGCCGTGGTACCCCAGAAACCCACTGTCGGTGCTTCAAGTACGCGACCCGCACCAACTTCCACCTCACTACAATTCGTAATTGATGTGGGCGAGAGCGTGCAGCTCTTCACGAATACCCGATCGCGCCGCGCTACCGCAGCATCGTACGACTCGCCAGCCGCGTACCCACCTTCGTACGCTACAACTACGCGTGAGCTGGTCGCATCAATCGGGATCGATACGACGGAAAATTCCATGGGGAACGCACCGGTGTTCGGCACAACCGCGCCAGAAGGTCGACAATCGTCGTTTCCGGATGAGGGGTAGTCTTGTTTTTCAATCCACTGATACGACTGTCGGCTAAGAAGAGTAGGCGCTGATATGGTTTCCGTCCACGTTGTCGGATCGGATACGTTGCCTAAAACGAAAACCCGGGTTCGTGGGTTTCCCGTTGGTGTTGGTGAGTGACGGCATTCAAGAAAGCCATTATTATCTCCGTACATCCAATACGGCGCTGCCACAATTGCAGGGTGCTGGTTTGTTCCAACGCTAACGAGTCCTAACATTTGATCCCACGGCCCGCCTTCCGGCGAGGTTTCTGAAGGCAAGAGGAAGGTAGTGTCGTTTGTAGGTGTTGACCCAAGTGTCCAGGTAGGATTTGCTGTGGTGAAATTATCTGTGTAGGCTGCGTACCACTCGTACGAGTTGCCATCCCCATCGCCTCCGAGTGCCCACACGCGATCATTGCCACCAAGGTTTTGTACAAACACAGTTAAACCAATAGTCTGTACAATGTCCACTCCGGCGCCAGTGTCCTTATCAATCTGCGGCCGGTGGTCAACATTGGCGGTTACTCCCATCTGCCACTTCCGCACACTGCTGTACCAGGTCAATTTTCGAATGTGCGTGTTTAAGTCGCTTTCCGGTCGGTACGCCACCCAAATATCCTTCCCGTTCGCACCCACGGTAATGGTGTAGTCTGTGTCGTAATCGCCAGCGCCCGATCCAACGTGAATAGGGAGGTACTGCGTGCCGCTTTCGATTGCAGACATCCACGTTACGCCACCATCAATGCTCTGCTTGAACTCCAGCCGGCACACGTTGCTCGTACAGACGCTAGGATCGTCATTCACGTACGCCGCGAAGAGAATGGAGAGACTGCTCTCTGGGGAAACGAAAAGCACACGCCGTCGGTACTGCCCGTCGTACGGCCACGCAGGGTATAAATTATCTCGGTTCCAACCCATGTTCTCATAGGTCGTTCCATCTGCATACGAACTCCCGCTAATAATGCTCGTCGGGGTGGTGAGCGCAGCCAGCGCAGTCACCGCCGGGAAGAACAGAAAACCAACCGCAGAAAAAACTGCGGCCCACACAGGTCCGAAGCGACGAAGTGGTTTTCTTGGAATGCCGACAAGCATGGCGTGGTTTCTTTTTGGGTAAGAATATTCTACCACGAAAAAGCAAAAAAAGCAAGGAGCAGATTGGTTCTGCTCCTTGCGGTAATTTCTATACTACCTAGTTGATCACACCACCAGGGTTAATATCTCCTTGGCTGTAAATACACGTGCAGGCAGCTGGACTGTAGCATCCGCGTGGGAAGTCATCGCACTTCGACCCCGAACAACACTGAATTGTGCCTGTGCAGCAGGAATTTCCTGGGAAGCACTGCGCACTCTGCGTGCAGGGGTTGACGGTTTGCACTGGCTGCGTGTAGCTGGTGCACTCGTTCGTTGGGCCAGGGCACGTCGGGTGGAAGAGCCGCATGGTCTCGGTGAAGGTCGTCCCGTACGCGTGCGCCACGGTGTTTGCTGTATCCGTGCAGTTCGTGCCGGCAGTTGGCGTTATATCGTTGCTCCCATCCGTCTTCAGGTCTACCCGGCAGGAAACATCAGTGAAGCCCCCGTAGTTCGTGGTGTCGGTGATGTTCACGTACTGCGTCACCTGCGGCCGCTGGGCAACTGTGAACGTTGCCTTGAAGACGTTCACGTTCACCGACTTCGTCGTGGCACCTACGGTGTCCGTGAGGGTGAGCTTCGCTGACTTCACGCCAGTGGTCACGGCACCCGGGTAGCGCACGATTGGGTTCGCAACCGTACCCGTGAATATGAAGCCCCCTGCAGCGGCGCACGTTCCAGATGGGTTCGTACTCTGGCAGTCGATGTCATTATTCGCATCTTCGCCAAAATCCCATGCCCACGTGGTTGTCCCGGTTGTTGAGACTGAACTCGTGGTAAAGGTGAAGTTTCCCTGGTAACCATTGCCACCTGGATCAACGGCCATGGTGAACTGCGGAGCACCGCAACCCGGGTTCTCTGCGCGGTACCGCAGGCTCACGCGCATCTTCGTGTCGTCAGCCGCGGCAACGAGCCGGAGCACGCCGCTGAATAGGCCGCTTGAGCACTCCTGGTACTCAGCGTAGTTCGTATCATTTGCATTCCGCCAGAAAATATCCGACGGATCGGTATCGGCATCGTACATCACATCCATGCCCACCACGTGGAAGGTTGAACTATTGAGGTAAGACGCAGTTTTCAAATCAAGATTCACCCCAGTGGTCCCAACGTTCACATCAAACGTGCGCTGCATGACACCACCGGATGGGTCGGGGTAGGCTTGGTCACGCAGGGAATTTGCAATCGCACCGACGTTGGAGCCATCAACGGTAAGTGTGCCGACGACGTTGATGTTCCCGCTCACGTCCAGACCACCGCTGATTATTTCTACGTCCCCTTCGAACTGCGCTGCGGGACCGCTAATAGAGTGCGCGTACAAGCCGCGACCGTTGACGCTCGTCGCTTGAATGCCGTCACCCGAGCCGCCCGTCGCGCTCGCCTGCAACGCAGCAGTACCGGTGGCCGTACTCGCGACGAGAGCGAACGCATCCGTACTCGCGACGTTGATTGCCTGGCCAGCTTGTGCAGCACGCTGGATCGAGTAAGCCGAACCCTGATCGTTCGTTTCACCGAGGAGAAGTTTCCCAAGAAGCGTCGCATTCTTGTTCGCGCTCGTTTGGCCAATGACCACTGGGGTCTGGACGATCTGCGCGGTGTCCTTACTACTCGGCGCCAAGAACAACGGGCTACTGGTATTGCAGCCGCTTGGTCCGCTCGCGTCATTCGGATTGCACGTCGGATCGCGGAATTCCGTGGTGGAGGTGGACTGCGCGTACACGCGCACGCCAAAACCAGCGACGATACCAATCATGCCTACGAGAGCGAATGTCGCCCAGCGTGGCCAATTCACTGCCGTTTCCCGGTTGCGCGTCGCCATGGTTTTTCGGGTTATCGTTGCGGGGTAGCCCTGCGTAGGGTATACTCCAGGGTGCAGGCGTGAGTATACCACTTTGCCCTAACTCTGTACACCTATGAGCGAACGCAAGTCCCTTGCTCAGCTCCCACCCCAGCAGAAGGCGATTGTCGGCACTGCTGTGGTCGCACTCCTCCTCGTCGTTGCGGCAGGAGTTGCATTCTGGTACGGCAAGCAGAGCGCGGGTGATTCCGGTACTCCAGTTGCAACGAACGACACGAACAGCAGCACGACTGCAGGTGAGAACAGTGGAACCACAGCGCAGAAAATAGCCGGAAAAGTCATCAAGGTGCTCGGCGACAGCGTGGAAATTTCCACTGGTGCGGGAGAAACAACGCAAACTGTGACGGCAATCATCAACGACGCCACCCAGCTTCGCAAGATTGACTACCGCAATATCCCGAAGACCGGCGTGGGCGACGGCGTGCCCCTGAAGCGCGATGAAATAACCACAGGAGCGTCTATTGTCGTCACTGCAGACGACCTCACCAGCAACCAGGTAACCGCAACCAAGCTTAGTCTCCTCATCTACCCGTAAAGCCTAACCTCCACCTCATATGGGCATTCTCTGGATTATCCTCATTCTCATCGTTCTGGGTCTGGCCTGGGTGTGGATGGGGTACAACCGCCTCGTCCGCCTCAAGAACCAGTCGGAAGAAGCGTGGTCAGACATCGACGTGCAGCTCAAGCGACGCTACGACCTCATTCCCAACCTGGTGGAGACGGTGAAGGGCTACGCCACGCACGAGCGTGAGCTGTTCGAAAAGGTCACGCAGGCACGGGCGGCCGCCATGGGCGCCACGGGCTTCGCCGACAAGAGCCAGGCCGAGAACATGCTCTCGCAGACCCTGAAGTCCCTCTTCGCGGTGTCGGAGAACTACCCAAACCTGAAGGCCGATCAGAACTTCGCCAAGCTGCAGGATGAACTCTCGGACACGGAGAATAAAATTCAAGCATCTCGCCGCTTCTACAACGGTAACGTCCGCGATCTGAACACGGCCATCGAGCAATTCCCCACGAATGTCCTCGCCGGCTGGTTCAACTTCCTCAAGCGAGAGTTCTTCGAGCTCGAAGAAGAGGAAAAGGAAGCCGCGAAGAAGCCGGTGAGCGTGAAGTTCTAAGGGCAGAATGTAGAACGTAGGAAATAGAATAGAGAAGTAGGCACGCGAAGAATCATGCTGTTCCGTTTCAGGGAGTACCCAGTGTACAAAGCTGCGAGAAACTTTCGCTCACACGTATATCAAGTGAGTGAAAGTTTTCCTGTAGGTGAGCGATTTGCCTTAACGGATCAAGTGCGTAGAGCCGTAAACTCAATCATCCTCAATATTGCCGAGGGATCAAATCGCACCTCTTCCAAAGACCTATCGCATTTTCTCACTATTGCACTGGGATCCCTAGAAGAGGTAGTCGCATTTGCTGACATCGCGTTAGATGAAAAATACATATCCCCACAACAGCACGACCAGGTGCTCCAGGAAGCGGAGATCATCTGCAAGCAGATAGTCGCTTTCAGGAAATCGCTGAGAACGTAACGTTTGAACCGATGCTACTGCTCCTCATTTCTCCCTTCTACTTTCTCCATTCTCAATATCTCCCCTCCCCATGACTACCTACACGCACATCGCCGCCAACAAGCGCCGTAGCGCCCTACTCATCGCCAGCTTCGTCATCATCATCGTGGGCCTAGCCTACGTGTTCTCCAAAGCCTACGAAGGTGGTCCCGGCTTCGTCGCGCTCGCCATTGCCTTCTCGCTGGGCATGACCCTAGTGGGCTACTACAGCGGTGACAAGGTTGCCCTGTGGACGGCCGGGGCAGTGGAAGTGACGAAGGATCAGAACCCCTACCTTGTGCGCATGATCGAGAACCTCTCGATAACCGCCGGCCTGCCCATGCCCCGGGTGTACGTCATGCAGGACCAGATGATCAACGCTTTCGCCACAGGACGCAACCCGCAGAAGGCGTCCATCGCCGTTACTACCGGCGCGCTGGAGCAACTCGAGAACGAGGAACTGGAGGGTGTGCTCGCGCACGAACTCTCGCACGTGGGTAACTACGACATCCGCTTCATGACACTCGTAGCAGTTCTCGTGGGCATCATCAGCTTGCTCGCGAACTGGTTCATTCGCCTCAACTTCTTCGGTGGTCGTCGGTCCAGCAGCGACCGCGGCGGGAACGCAGGCGCGCTGTTCCTCATTGTCGGCATCGTCCTCTCCATCCTCGCGCCGATCGCCGCTACGCTCATCCAGCTCGCCGTTTCCCGCAAGCGTGAGTTCCTCGCAGACGCCAGCGGCGCGCAGCTCACCCGCTACCCAGAAGGGCTAGCGCGGGCACTGGAGAAAATTGGCCAGCAGGATGCGCGCATGCGTACGGCGAGCAATGCAACCGCGCACCTCTTCATCGCCAACCCGTTCGGTGCGGTGACGAAGCACGGCTTGAGCAAACTCTTCTCCACGCACCCACCCATCGAGGAGCGCATCAAGGTACTGCGCGGAATAGCGTAAGAAGTGACCCAGTGCTCACCGAGTTCCATCTGTAAGGGGAAAAGGAATTCACTACCCGTTTAGCACTGGGGTGCAGGGGGAATCGCTGAGCTCCTCCAACCCTGCCTCGGCGCGTGCTTCCAGCGAGCGAATCGATTCTCCCTGCTGGCTTCTTTGGGTTCCACCCTTTCTTGCCACCAAGAAAGGGTGGGGATCGTAACGACGGTACATTACACGCCAAACATCAGGTCGTTGCGCAGGTTTACCTAGAACCTATTGGCTCCAAATTTCATCAGGATGTCCAGGTTAACCTACTACATCCTCACAAGGATAACGCTTTTGACAAAACCCTTTTTTTGCGCTATACTTACTGCCGTAGGGTGAGGTTTAACTCACGCACTACACGTAGGATACAGCTCGTCTGTATCTGAAAAATAAAATCAAAAGTTCTCGAGCCTGCACTCTTCGATGGCTCATCAACATAGACCTTTGAAGAGCCTCTTGCACTTGCACGAGGCTTCTTCTTTTCCATGCAGAACTCCTGCATTGACACGGTATACTATTGACGGTAGTATGTGCAGAACCAATGCCTCCTATCCTCAATAAATTTACGACGCACTTACGCGAGGTACTGGCTAAAGCCACGAACTTCGCAGCTGGCAACCGCGCCCGGGCAACCGGACCGGAGCACTTGCTGTACGCGCTGGGCGTGCAGAAGGGGTCTATCGCCTACGAAATCCTCCAGAAAGCCAACCTCAACCTCGATAAAGTTCGGGAGAGCATCCAGCTACGAGATAGCGAGGCCGAGAGTCAACCTGCCAGTAGCGCGCCCGCCAAACCCACCCTCACCCTGGAGAGTAAATCCGCAATTGAGAAGAGCGGCGTCATTGCGGCGAAGTACAACCACCGCTACGTTGGCACGGAGCACCTGCTCTACGGTTTGCTGAAACTGCAAACCCCTTTCGTGCAGAAGATGTGGCGCGAGCAGAGCATTGACCCGCAGGAGATGCTGGGCCAGGTGGTGCTCGTACTGCGGTCGACCTCGAAGTTCCCAGATATCACCGAACTCTTCGAGGACGTGCGCGAAGCAAAGGGTGAGCGGCGCAACCAGAGCAAGACCCCGGCGCTGGACTTCTTCGCCACCGACCTGACGAACCCCAAGCTCCAAGCAACCATAGACCCGGTCATTGGGCGGCAAGCCGAAATTGATCGACTCGTGCACATCCTCTCCCGCCGCACGAAGAACAACCCCGTGCTCCTGGGCGACCCGGGCGTTGGGAAGACGGCAATTGTTGAAGGCCTTGCGAAGAAGGTGGTGAGCGGTGACGTGCCCGAGGCGCTGCAGGGCAAGCGCATTCTGCGCCTAGACCTCTCGCTCATCGTGGCGGGAACCATGTACCGTGGCGAATTCGAATCACGCCTCAAGCAGATCATCGAGGAAATTACCGCTGACCCAAACCTCATCGTCTTCATTGACGAAATCCACACCATCATCGGCGCGGGCGCTGCGTCCGGGAGTATGGACGCAGCGAACATCCTCAAACCGGCGCTCGCTCGCGGAGAGCTCCGTGTCATTGGCGCTACCACGCTGGATGAGTACCGCAAGCACATCGAGTCAGATGCCGCACTGGAACGACGCTTCCAGCCCATTGTCGTGCCCGAGCCGAGCATTGCTGAAACCGAACTCATCCTCGAGGGCTTGCGCCCGAACTACGAGCGCTTCCACCAGGTGCGCATCACGCGGGAGGCAATTGCCGCAGCTGTAGAGCTCTCGGAGCGCTACATCCAGGACAAGTTCCTTCCCGATAAGGCAATCGACCTCATTGACGAAGCGGCGGCGAAGCGCAAGGTAGAACGCGGCGGCTCGCCCGAGGCGAAAAAAATTCGCGTCCTGGAGCAGCAGCTAGAAGACCTCGAGCGCCAGAAAGACCAAGCGGTTCTCCACGAGCGCTTCGAGGAGGCGCTCACCCTCAAGGCAACGACGAGCAAGCTACGGGAGAAACTCGCGCAGCTCACCCACGTGGGTCCTGCGAAGCTGAAGTCACTGGCGACGATCACGCGCAAGGACATTGCCGATGTCGTGAGCCGCATCACCAACATCCCCCTACGGGATTTGGTGAGCGAGGAACGTGACCGGCTGCTCAAACTGGAAGACCGGCTGAAGGCACACGTCATTGGCCAGGAAGAAGCCAGCCACGCGATTGCCGATGCAATTCGCCGATCCCGCGTCGGGCTGCGGAACCAGAACCGACCCATTGGGTCGTTCATCTTCATGGGGCCCAGTGGCGTGGGCAAGACCGAGATGGCCAAGGTTCTGGCGCGGGAAATTTACGAGGACGAGAGCGCGCTGATCCGCGTGGACATGAGCGAGTTCGGCGAGAGCTTCAACGTGAGCAAACTCATCGGCGCGCCAGCAGGCTACGTTGGGTACAAGGAAGGGAACAAGCTCACCGAACCAGTGCGGCGCAAGCCCTACGCCGTCGTGCTCTTCGATGAAGTGGAGAAAGCACACCCCGACGTCTTCAACCTCCTCCTGCAAGTTCTGGAAGACGGCCAGCTCACGGACGGCACTGGGAAGGTAGTGAACTTCAAGAACACCATCATTATCTTCACGAGTAACGTTGGCCTAGAGAGTCTCAACCAAACTGCGAAGCTGGGGTTCACCACGTCCTCCGCTGACGCGCGCAAGGAAGCCGAGCAGCGGTTTGCAGAGACGAGCCGTGAGGTCACAGACCAGCTGCACGAGCAGTTCCGACCCGAGTTCCTCAACCGCATCGACAAGATCATCGTCTTCCGGCCGCTCACCGCCAAGGACGTCAAGCAAATCGTCCAACTCCAGGCAGCAGAGCTCCAAGCGCTGGCCGCAGCCCAGGGATTCAAGCTCACCATCACGGCAGCGGCGCTCAAGCGCATTGCCGAGCTAGGCTTCTCTCCAGAGCAGGGTGCGCGCGCAATTCGGAAAGTCATCCAAGATGAGGTGGAGAACCCCCTCGCGCGCGCCATCCTCGAGCGCAAGTTCGCCCGCGGCGCGGTCATCACGGTGAACGCCGGGAAGCATAGCTTCACTATTCGGTAGGCATGCTGGCACGCACGCGCGCACTCCTCTCCCGCACTGGCCGCTTCATCCTCGATGCCCTTGCCCCGCACCGCTGCCCTGGCTGCGGAAAAGTTGGTGTGGTGGTGTGTGAGCGGTGCTGGAAAGCAATGCCGAAGCGCGCCCAGATTACGCCGGGACCAGCACCACTCCTCATGACCATTACTGCCACAGCGTACGACGAGCCCATTACCCAGCAGCTCATCCAGAGCCTGAAGTACGAAGGCATCCGCGATGCTGCGCAGCCACTGGGTGAGCTTCTGGCTACGGCACTGGAATCCATTCGCCAACCAGGGGACGTGCTCGTACCTATCCCCTTGCACCCGCGGCGGGAACGGGAACGCGGGTTCAACCAGAGCGCGCTCATCGCTGAACACATTGCCAGCGCAACGAAGCTGCCCGTGGCGCAGCCCCTGCAGCGCGCCCGTCCAACGAAGCCGCAGGTGGAGTGCTCGGCCGACGAGCGGCGCGTCAACCTCACTTCCGCGTTCACTGCCTCGTCCATTGACGCGCAGCGTATTATCCTCGTCGACGATGTGACCACAACGAGCGCGACCTTCGTGGAAGCGGCAAAAGCCCTGCGCGAGCGCACGAGCGCGCCCATCCTCGGATTAGCCGTGGCGCGGGGCGGGTAAAAAAAGAGGCGAAGTTATTCGCCTCTTGCATGCATTCAGCAGATCTCTTCAAGAAGTTGAAAGTGCTCTTGCAAGCAACGTTCGGCCTTCTTCCAGTGCAGGTCTGCTTTCTTCTGATCACCAGCATCTTCGGCTGCTTCGGCTCTATCGTGCCAACCGGCTGCCTCCACTCGCTTCCGTACAGCGAAGAGTGCTTGCTGGTAGCTAATGCCAAACTGCAGCTCATAGAGCTGCGCCATTGTTTTGAGCAGCACATCTTTCTGTTTTCGATGGTGAGCTTGCCACCAACTAATCTCGAGGTGTGCGAGGCGCAGAGAACGTTCTGTAACTTTACCCATCGTTTCCCTTTCTTCTGTTGCCTGTTTGTGTAGGCAGAGCCTAATGCGCCTTTGGTACACTGTCAACCTTAAAAAAGAAACCCCACCATGACTGGCGGGGTTTTCCTTACTCACAGGAGCGAAGTTTCAGGCTCAATGCAATTTCTCTGACCCACGCATGTCGTTGGTCAGACTCATGGATATGTGCAAGCGTATGCTCAACCACGAGGCGTTTGAGGTTCTCCTCAGATGCGCGCAAGTCACGCGTTCCTTCCTGGTAGAGCAATCGGAAGCCCTGCACGAGACTCAGTTCATCACGTACCTCTTGGTACGTGAAACATTTCGTAACTAGCCACTGCACGAAGCATTCCACGTACTGCTCGGGGGTTTTGCAGTTCAGGAAACACTGCGGAGAGAAAATTACTCTATCTTCCACCGTTGCTTTACGCAGTGTCGTACGCAGCTTCATATCGTCGAACTCTTCGGTATCTTTACCTACTGCTCGATAGAGGGCGCAGGATGAGCAAACGCCGGAACAAGAGTACCCGTAAATAATACGCATTCCCCTCCAGTCGTCGAGAATGGCACTTGAAATCTTCACGATACGCCGTACACGAGCAACAGCCTCTTGAGCCTCCTGCAGGTAATTGTAAGGATCCATATATTCTCCTTCACTCTTCTTTTGCCCCAAACCTACTCCACCCTATCCAGAATTGCAAATGGCAATTTACGATGCATTACGGACGAAACCTGCTTTGCACAAGCAACAAACACTCCTCGTACATGTGGCACAGGTCTCCTAGAAATTTGGCGCGGACCGAATGGAGTGAGGGAGCACGAATTTCTGGGGTAAGGTGAGGCTTCGCCCGGACGGCGCAGTGAGGGACGCGAAAGCGGCACACACGGAACTCGATGGGCGAAACGAACTGGCGGTGGGAGCAGGATTCGCCCCTTCGGGGCCGGGGTGCTGCGCACGCTCACACCCTTCGAATTCTCCTCTTCGAATTTCCGCCTGCACCCCTGCGGGGTCCATGCGGAAATGGCGGTGGGGGCAGGATTCGAACCTGCGAGGGCTATTCACCCTAACGGTTTTCAAGACCGCCGCGATCGACCACTCCGCCACCCCACCTGAATTCCGTACCCGATAAGCGTAGTGCAAGCTGTGCAGCGAGGTACACTCCCGCGTCAGGTAGTGAATTGTTTGCACTGGCGGAGAGGGAGAGATTCGAACTCTCGATACGGCTTTAACACCGTATAACAGGTTAGCAACCTGCCGCCTTCAGCCACTCGGCCACCTCTCCAAAGCTAATGGAACGTGCTATACTCTGCCACGTATGGATCAGAGTAGCAACCCCGAGCAAAGCACACAACCCCAAACGCTATTGAAGTGGGATTTCCCATCATTCCACCGATACGAAAGGGGTATTGGTTGGTACGCCGGCGCCGCCCTCCTAACGGTGGGGCTTTTCGTGTACGCGTTGGTCACTCGGAATTTTCTCTTCTCTATCATCGTCATTCTCATAGCGGTGACGATGGTGGCGCGGGATTTCTTGCAGCCAGTCAAGGTCACCTTCACCGTGCACGAAGATGGCATGACAATAGGCGACCGAGAGTATAGATTTCGCGAGTTCTCAACGTTTTGGATTGCGTACGAACCGCCGGATGTGAAAATTCTCTACCTCACGTTCAAGAGTGGACTCCGACCGTCCTACCCCATACCACTCCAACAGGAAAATCCGCTCAAAGTGAGAACAGTATTGCAGAAGTACGTACGGGAAGATCTCGAACGTGAAGCCGAGGATCTCACCGACCGCCTCGGGCGTCTATTCAAAATTTAGCGCTTGCCACGACCAAAACGCCGTGGTATAGGTAGTGTTCACGTGCGCGCCCGTAGCTCAGCTGGATAGAGCGCAAGCTTGCGGAGCTTGAGGTCGTAGGTTCAAATCCTGCCGGGCGCACCAGCTCGTTTCATACTCACAGCCTCACCCGACGCGCATGCGCGCATCGGGTCTTCGCCATTCGCATGAAGCCTCACGTAACCTCGTAAACACGTACTCCTCGCGGAGTTTATCCCGCCATACGCGGTATGAGTCCGCACTACGTTATTGGGAACCCGAAAGGCGAGTAGTGTATCCTTAGGGTATGCTTTCGCTTTCTTCACCAGTAACCCAGCTTGTGGGAGTGGGGCCAACTGCGGCAAACAGACTCCGACGCCTTGGCATTTCCACGGTTCACGACCTGCTATGGCACTTGCCATTCCGCTACGAGGACCTCTCCCGCGTTGAGCGGATTGCGGACGTACGTGGAAATAGTACAGTGTCGGTTCGCGGTAAACTCCAGCTCATTTCCTCCCGTCGCGCCGCTCGGCGTCGGGGTATGCTTGTTCTTGAAGCGATCGTCGCGGACGACAGCGGGAGCCTCAAGGTCGTGTGGTTTAATCAACCGTTCCTCGCAAAAATTTTGCGCCCCGGGGACGTACTGTGGTTGGCCGGAAAGGTGGAGTCGAATCACTTCGGCACGACCCTGGTGAATCCCACGTGGGAGAAGCGCGAGAACCCCCTGCACAGCGCGGGCATCATTCCCATCTACCCACTCACCGAGGGTCTCACGCAGAAGCAGCTCCGCTACTTCGTCCACCAAGCCCTGCCGCTCGCTCCCCAACTGCCAGACCGCTTGCCAGCGGGCACTCCCGGCCTCCCCCCGCTCGAGAGCCTGGCACTCGCACTCGCGCACATCCACGAGCCGCAAACCTTTGCGCATGTTTCTGCGGGTCGCCGTCGTCTGGCATTTGAAGAGCTCCTCACCGTTCACCTCGCCGTGCAGCAGGAGCGTTCTGACCTGGCGAGCGCACCGAGCGTGCGCGTGCCATTCGACCAGGAGAAGACTGTATCGTTCGTCCAGCGCCTGCCCTTCACCCTCACACCCGGCCAGAAACGTAGCGCGTGGGACATCCTGCAGGACATGGACACACCCCACCCCATGAACCGACTCGTGGAGGGCGACGTGGGCTCGGGGAAGACCGTGGTCGCGGCAATCGCCATCCTCAACGTTGCAGCAGCAGGGAGCCAGACGGCGTACCTAGCGCCAACGGAAATTTTGGCGCACCAGCACTACGAGAAAATTGGTGCACTCCTCAAACCCTTTAGCACGCGGGTCGCCCTCTTCACGCAATCCACACGCCTCCTTACCACGCAGCCGAAGCCGCTGACTCGCCCTGCAATGCTTGCCGCGCTCGCCAAAGGCAGTGTCGACCTCGTGATTGGCACCCACGCTCTCATTACTGGCCAGGTGACTTTTTCCAAGCTCGCGCTGGTGGTCGTCGACGAGCAGCACCGCTTCGGCGTTGAGCAACGCAAGGTGCTGCGCTCGGCTGGCACGCACGGTCTCCCGCACTTCCTCTCCCTCACCGCCACGCCCATTCCCCGCACGCTCGCGCTCACCGTGTGGGGCGACCTCGCCATCTCCCGCATCCCACACCTCCCGACTGAACGCAAACCCGTAACCACGAAAATTCTCGAGGACCGGCATCGCGACGTCGCCTACGCGCACATCCTGGAACGCTGCGCAGCTGGCGAGCAAGCCTTCGTCATCTGCCCGCGCATTGCCGCAGACCCGCTAGGCGCGAAGTCTGCAACAGAAGAATTCGACCGCCTGCGCACCGGACCACTGGCCAAACTCCGGGTGGGACTGGTACACGGGAAGATGAAGAGTGCGGAGAAAGAACACGTCATGACAGCCTTCGCGGCAGGGGAGGTAGACGTCCTCGTGGCGACCGCGGTCATTGAAGTTGGCATCGACGTACCGAATGCCACGGTGATGCTCGTGGAGGGTGCGGAGAACTTCGGCTTAGCGCAGCTGCACCAGTTCCGAGGCCGCATTGGCCGGAGCAGCAAGCCGAGCACCTGCTACCTCACCACAACGGCAACTGACCCGGAGACGACGGAACGCCTGAGAACCCTCACCACGCTGGCAGATGGCTTCGCTCTTGCCGAGGAAGACCTCAACCGTCGCGGACCGGGAGAGCTCTGGGGACAGACGCAGAGCGGGTTCCAGCCTTTCCGCGTCGCCCGCCTCTCAGACCGTGAGCTGGTGGAAGAAACCCGAGCTGCCGCCGAGCGGTTGTTGCAGGAGGACGCAAGCCTCACTACCGTGCCACTGCTGCGCACCGAAGTTCATGCCAAGCGTTCGCAGTTGCACCCCGAGTAACACCCTTACCCCCTAAGGAAGCGGGGTTGACGTGTCCAGGAGCGGTGCCTAGAATGAGCTATTCGCTCATTTCGCGTCGCCCTTTACAAACCTGCGTCGTCCTGAGATTCATCGATGGACGCTTACCGCGGAGATTTGCACGAGCACGCCGGGTGGGCGATCCACGCCCTCCCTGGGGGCACACCCTCACAACCGCCAGCAAGGAAAGGACACCCATGCAACGTGCACCGTAGTGCACTCACCCTACGCCCTGTTGTACACGGAAACGCAACATCTAACGTATGGAGAGTGCATGCAAGTAAAAGTGAACATGAAGAACCTCGACCAGGCGCTGAGCGTGCTCCGCGGGCTACGCGCAGCCCAGGATCCCGTCTCGCCTATCGTGCAAGACGTGCGCGCCGTCGTCGGTGACTGCTGCAAGCACAGCAAGAAAGAGTTCGTCGGCCAAATCGCCGTGCCGGATGACGGTACGGGAAGGCGTTTCAAAGAAATGCGAGTGTGCGCCTGCTGCCAGCAACTGCACATCGATGGCGACTGCCGTGTCGTCACCGGCAACCTGCGGGAGTACCTCGAAAATCTCGTTACCAAGCACGGACAGATTGAGCTGTTCGTGCAGAACGAAGCCGCACTGGGCTCAGCCCGGCCGGTTATGCCCAACGCTCGATGAACGACGCCTCACCTACGGGAGTGACCTCTGGTTACTCCCGTTTCTTTTTCGTGCCCGCAATGCGGCGCTGCGCCTCGGCGAGCGTGCGCACGGGGAGGTAGTGCAATTTCGCTGGCGCACGCACGGGTACTGCTGGGCCGAGCACCTCGGTGAACCCGAGCTTCGCACACTCTGCCAGGCGACGGGTGAGGTGTGCCACGCCACGCACCTCGCCACCCAAGCCAACCTCGCCAACGCACGACAGCCGATCGGGGAGCGGCTGGTCGCTGAACGAGGACATAACGGACATGCACACGCCGAGGTCGGCGGCTGGTTCGGAAATGCGGAAGCCGCCAACCACGTTGAGGTGAACGTCGTGGTTCCCGAGCGGCGCGTTCACCCGCTTGGTGAGGACGGCGAGGAGGAGCTGCAGGCGCTTACTGTCGAATCCCGAAGCAACGCGCTGCGGGTAACCGAACACCGTGGGCGTGACGAGGGCTTGGATATCCAGCAAGAACGCGCGCGTTCCCTCCAGGATGGGAACAACCGCGGAACCGCTGGACTGCGACGGGCGCTCGGCGAGGAAACGCTCGGAGGGGTTGGGCACCTCCACGAGGCCGCGCTCTGCCATGTCGAACACGCCAACTTCATCCGTTGCACCGAAGCGGTTCTTCGTTGCGCGCAGAATGCGGTACGCGTGGTACGGATCCCCTTCCATGGTGAGCACCACGTCGACGAGGTGCTCAAGCACGCGCGGTCCAGCAATGGATCCATCCTTCGTGACGTGCCCGATGAGGAGGACGGGCACCTGCATCTGCTTCGCCACCGCCATGAGCTGCACCGTGGCAACACGCACCTGAATCAAAGAACCCGCTTCTGAGGGTAGTGTAGGGTCAAATAACGTCTGAATAGAATCGATGACCACCAAGCTGGGTTTGGACGCTTCAAGTGTCGCGAGGACGGTTGGCAGGTCGGTCTCTGCTAAGAACTGCACGTTCGATGCCTGCATGCCCAGACGATCGTACCGAAGCTTCACTTGGCTCGCCGACTCCTCCCCGCTCACGTACAGCACTGCCGCACGAATTCCAGCGGTGATCTGGAGGGCGAGGGTAGACTTCCCTATTCCCGGCTCACCACCGAGGAGCATGAGGCTCCCGGGAACAATGCCGCCGCCGAGGGTTCGATCCACCTCAGCAATGCCCGTAGCCGTTCGGGGCACCGGCGCACCAGCGAGATCGACGAAGCTCACCGTCTTCCCCGGCGTACCGGTCGGCCGTTGCTTGCCACTCGTCACCGCGGGCGCTGCGCCTGCTTCAATTGTCCCCCACTGGCCGCACTGGGAGCACCGCCCTTGCCACTTGGGGTACTGGGCATCGCAGTTGCTACAGGTGAAGAGCACGTCGTGCTTTGCCATGGCTACGGAATTTGACTGATCACCTCTTTCACTGCTTCAACGTAGTAGCGCGTCTCGGCGTACCCGCTATTCGCCTCGCACTGCCACCACGTCAGACCCTCGCAGTCCATGCTGTGGCAGTTCGCGCCCTGCCCGCCGTTGTAGGCAGCAATCACGAACGTCGGGTCACTCTGCGGGTTCGTACTCCCGCACGCGGACTTCTGGGGGTCACAGTCTGCCCAGCTCCCGTTCTTCCGCTGCACCACAGCAGTCCCACTCGGACACGGCGAGGCAATGAGCCCTTTCAAGTACGCCGATGCAAGGCGTACACTCAGCGCGCCGTTTCCTAGTTCCTGGCACGAGTGCCCAGCAGTAGACGGAAGGAGCTGCATGAGCCCGCATGCTCCGGCGCTGGACGAGCCAATGTCGATTCGGCCACCTGATTCCACGTACATGATGCCGTAGATGAGTTTTTCCGGAACGCTGAACTCAGCGGCGTACTGCGTCACCCACTCACCAAGTGTCTTCGTCGTGCCGTTGTAGGTTACGAGCTGCGCTTGTGTCGTAGTGAGCCAGGAAGGAATGTTCGTGATGAGAATGTGCCCTTGTGGGGAGCCCTTCGCATCGCTCGCCACATCGCCAGTGAACGTAAAGTCTACTTGCGCGATGGGCGTGAGCTCGAGTGTGCGAAACTTCACCAACTTCGGGCTTATGGTGAGCAGGATGAGGTACGCGCTGAATGCCAGAACAACGCCGATGATCGCAGAAACTATTTGATCTTTCGCATCCTGCACGCGGCTGGTGTTGCCACCCGCGGTGAGCCAGCGCAAACCACCGTACATGACCATGAGCGTAGCAATGATGCCTATGGCGCCCACGATGAACGCGTAGAGCGCGGCAATGTACTCACCCAGCGTGGCACCGGTAATGGCAATTTCCTCACCGGCGATGAACTTGGAGCCGGGGAGGGAAATCTGTGGCTTGAAGATGACGTCGCCAACTGCCGCATTTTGCTGCGCGGCAATTTGGTCTTGCACCAGCCCTTCCGTGCTCGTCGCATCTGCTGGCTGCCCGGAATACCCTGGGTAGCCCCAAGGGTT
>JBGSPR010000028.1:0-4999 GCA_041738495.1 Patescibacteria group bacterium | reverse complement strand
CCGACATTCCGTGATGAGATCTACGACCAGTACAAAGCAACGCGGGTGAGAGCTGCGCAAGAGCTCTACGACCAAATCCCTCTGACGCACGACCTGGTGTCCGCTTTTGGTTTCCCGGTCGTCGAGCAGAAAGGTGTGGAGGCGGATGACGTGATTGGTACACTCGCGCATCGCTTGTCGAAAGAGAATGCACGCGTCGTCATCCTCACGGGTGATATGGACACCATGCAGCTCGTCTCGAAAAACGTTTCTGTTTACAGCTTGCGGAAAGGCGTGAACGATACCGTCCTGTACACGCCGAAAGACGTGGAAGCGCGCTACGGCTTCGGCCCCGAAGACATCGTTGACTACAAAGCCCTCCGCGGCGATCCCTCGGACAACATTCCCGGCGTGAAAGGTGTGGGGGAGAAGACGGCGACCGACCTCATCAAGCAGTTCCACACGATAGAGCAGATGTACCGCGTGCTGGAGCACGCACCCGAGACGGCGAAGAACATTTCGGCGAAGTTGTTCGAGAAGCTCATGCAGGAGAAGGAGAACGCCTACATGAGCAAGAAGCTGGCAACCATCAAGCTCGACGTTCCAATTTCTTTCTCCATCGACGAAGCCAAGGTGCACAGCGCCGATGCTGCGAAGCTCCACGAGCTGTTCGTGCAGTGGGGTTTTAAAAGTCTCGTCGCAAAGATTCCAGCCCTCACTGGGAAAGAGGTTGGCGCATCCTCAGGTAAGGATGATGCCGTCGAACAGCCAGCTGGAACGCGTCAGTCGCTCTTCGGCGAGAGAGCATCGAAGCACACCTACACGCTGGTTAATGATGAGAAGGTATTCCAGCACTTCCTCACTGAGCTGAAGAAGCAGAAGGCGTTCGTCTTCGATACCGAGACGACCAGCCTCAACCCGTACAACGCCAAGCTCCTCGGGGTAAGTTTTTCGTGGAGGGCGGGTGAGGCATTCTACGTGAACGTGGATGGGCATAGCGCGTGGCTGAAACAGCTCAAAACCATTCTTGAAGATTCGAAAGTGGGGAAGTGGGGCCACAACTGCAAGTATGATGCCGAAGTGCTGGCCTTGACTGGCATCAACGTCCGGCCACTCGCCTTTGATAGTATGATCGCTAGCTACCTGCTGAACTCTGGTTCTCGAGCGCACAATCTCGATGCCCTTGCATTCAATGAGTTTGGTCACCACATGATTCCTATTGAGGACTTGATTGGGAAGAAGGGGAAAGATCAGGGAACCTTGGAATCTGTCCCGGTGGAGAACATTGCCGAGTACTCGGGCGAGGATGCAGACTACACCTACCGATTAGTGAAGAAATTCAGCCCGCAATTGGTTTCGCTCAAGTTGCAGAAATTGTTCGACGAGATTGAAATGCCGCTTGTTCCAGTGCTCGCGAAGATTGAGCTAGCAGGCGTGAAAATTGACGTGAAGTTTTTATCCAAACTTGGCAAGGATATGGGCGCGAACATCCGCAAGCTGGAGAAGCAGATTCACGGCTACGCAAAAAGCGAATTCAACATCAAGTCCCCGGCCCAGCTCACGGAGGTGCTCTTCACCACGTTGAAGCTATCCAGTGAAGGCCTGAAGAAGACGAAGACGGGCATTTCCACAGCCGTGGATGAGCTGGAGAAGCTCCAGGGCAAACACCCCATCATCGATGCGATTATGGAGTACCGCGAGCTCACCAAGCTTCTCTCCACGTACATCGAGACGCTCCCCGAGCTCGTCCAGAAGCACACTGGCCGCGTGCACACCGATTTCAACCAAACCGTTGCTGCTACCGGTCGGCTCTCGAGCAACGACCCGAACTTGCAGAACATTCCCATTCGCACGGAGCTGGGTCGGGAAATCCGCAAAGCCTTCATCGCCGAGAAGGGCTACCGGCTCGTCTCGGTGGACTACTCGCAAATAGAGCTGCGCGTCGTGGCGAGTCTCGCCAAAGAAGAAAAGATGATTGATGCGTTCAAGCACGGAGCAGACATTCACCAAGCCACGGCTGCCGATATCTTCGGCGTGCCGGTTGCCGAGGTAACGAAAGACCAGCGCAGCGCGGCGAAGGAAGTGAATTTCGGCGTGCTCTACGGAATGGGCGCGTACGGTTTGGCGAGCCGTAAGAAGATAAGTCGTGAGAAAGCACAGGACTTCATTGATCGGTACTTTGCCAGTCGGCCAAAGGTGGCGAAGTACTTGGAGCAGACAAAAGCTGATGCGCGGGAGCGCGGCTATGTAGAAACGCTGTTCGGCCGGCGCCGGAATCTCCCAGAGATCAATTCTTCCAATGGCCAGATTCGCGCTCAAGCTGAGCGCATTGCCGTGAACTTGCCGGTGCAGGGCACGGCTGCGGACATTCTCAAGCTGGCAATGATTGCGTGCGATAGAGAACTACCACGCGTCAGCTCAAAGTCGCGAATGATTTTGACCGTGCACGACGAACTTGTTTTTGAAGTGCCAGAAGCCGATGTGACGAAGGTCGCCGCATTCGTGAAGCAATCCATGGAGAGCGTCTACGAACTTGCTGCCCCGCTCGTCGCCGATGTGAAGGTAGGGGAAAACTGGGGGGAGATGGAAGCCCTGGAGGGTAAAACCTGATATTATTTTCATTGCGAGGGCCGTACCTGGCCCGAAGCAATCTTGCTGTTGTGCGCGAATAGAAAGATTGCTTCGTTGTGCTCGCAATAACAAAAGAGAAAAGGCGAACTGTGAGGTTCGTGATAGAATCTCCCCATGGACCTGCTCATCCTCCACGGTGCAGATACGTATAGCTCGCGGAAGCGTTTGACCGCACTCCGAGAGGGCTTTAAGAAGAAGTACGATCCAGCGGGTTCGAACATCTCGTCGTTCGCGGCTCCTTGTGAGATCGCCAAAGTTCGGGCGAGCGCGGCGCAGGTAGGCATGTTCGCCAAGAAGCGTTTGGTTATCCTCCACGACTTCTACTCCACCGCGAGTACCGCTGACCGCGAGCAGTTCAATGCATGGCTGGAGAGCGATGCATTCCCCGACACCGTACTCATTGCGTGGGAGGGGAAAGACCTTGGTAAACCCGCGGTGGCCAAGAAAGCAGCGCCGAAGAAGCCAAGCAAGGCAAAACTGAAGAAGCCTGCCGTCGCGACGACGAAGATTTCGTGGCCGGAACATGCGAGAGTTGAAGTGTTCGAGCCACTGGTAGCGGCACAGCTCCTGGCGTGGATTCGAAACGAGGCGAAACGGCTGGGCGGGAGCATCGAGCCGGCTGCCGTGGGGCAGCTCGCACTAAACCTCGGCCCGGACCTCTGGGCAATGAGCAATGTCGTTGCGCAACTCGTTGCTGCAGCGAACGGCGCGTCCATTACCGCCGCGCTGGTTGGTGAGTGGTCGCGCGCCCCGCTCGACGACAACATCTTCCACTTCACCGATGCGCTCTCGGCACGGGATGCGACCGCAGCCTTGACCCTCTTCCACCAGCAGCTCCAGCTCGGCGTCCACCCCCTTGTGCTGCACACCATGCTCACCCGCCACTTCCGATCGCTCGTGATGGTGGAAGATTGCCTGGCGCGGCACGTTGCGGACAGCGCCATTGCACCAGAAGCAGACCTCCACCCGTTCGTCGCGCAGAAAGCCGTGAGCGCCGTTCGGAAATTTCCGCCAGGTACGCTCATACGATCCTTCCTGGACTTACTGAATCTGGATGTTCGGGTGAAGACCGGGCAGGTGGATCCTGAGCTTGCGCTGACACACTTCATCGTCAAAGCCTGTACTGCGTAGCTGTCCAGCGGAGTGGCACTTGCGCTCGTGCTGCATTGTGGTACATTCAGGAGCTTTCTTAAACAGCACAAGGAGCAAGAAATGGATCTCTGGCAACTCTTTCAAAATGCATGGACGTCACCAGCTGTTACGGCGACGTCCAAGAACATGGCTGCTGCCTACCAACACGTACAACGCTGCTACGCAGAGCCGCATCGACGCCACCACGTGTGGTACCACGTTGAAAAAGGAATGGAGCTCATCCAAGAATTCCGCGATGCTCTCACGTACCCCGATGTGGTTGTCCTCGCGTACTTCTACCACGACATGGTTTACGACGTGCACCGGCAAGACAACGAGGAACAGAGCGCCGGACGGTGTGGTGTCATTCTGCGTGGAGCAGAAGCGAGGCTCCATGCGGTATACCGTATCCATGCGCTTATCATGGATACCGCGCACACGCATGGACGCTCGTATGACCACCTCGAGTCTCAACTTATGGTAAGTGTGGATCTTGCCACCCTGGGCTTTGCTCCGTCGCTCTTTCAACGTTACAGCGAGAACATCTACGCTGAGTACGTGGAGCACGGCGGTGTTACCCCACGTGAGTTCCTGAAAGGGCAGAACGAGTTCTTCAAGAGCATGCTCGCGAGACCGCTCATTTACCCATTCGCGCCCTTGCGCCAACGCTACGAGGCACAAGCGCGCGAAAACCTCACCCGAGCCATTCAGGCGTACGAAGCAAAAACCGCAGTCAGCTGACTGCGGTTTTCTCTTTTCGTGGAATGGAGATCCTTCGACGGGTCAAGATGACCCTGCAGATCACTTCGCCTTCGCCAGCGCGAGGGTGAGGCGGGACTTCTTCCGACTCGCCGCATTCTTGGCAATGACGCGCTTGCGCGCGGCCTTATCGAGCACCTTGCACGCCGCGAGGACCGCAGCTTTCGCTCCACTGTCCTTAGCTGCAATGAGTTTCCGCGCCTTCTTCACTGCATCCCGAAGTTCATCTTTCACCGCACGGTTCACGGCAGTTCGCTTAACGGTTTGGCGTGCGTGTTTGAAGCTGGCTTTCTGAATAGGCATACGAGAGGTGATTAGCGTGACAGTTTCCTCACGCTAGCATGCGTTTTCGAACGCCGCAAGCGCTCGCGGATGATCTTGGATTTGTAGCGACGCGGGTGGTAGGCCGGCAAGCGGCGTACCCGCACCTGCACGCCCCGGGCGCGCAGCGCAGTGCGTAGCCCCTGGGTGAATGCCCGCTGGTCGTAGCCGAGCGCGA
>JBGSPR010000010.1:0-4743 GCA_041738495.1 Patescibacteria group bacterium | reverse complement strand
CGAAGCGGTGGAACTCCTCCACGCCACCGCCGGTGTCCGTGCTGTACGGAATGCCCTGGGCGCAGAGCGGGCAGCTCTCCCGGTCCGGCCACGTGGGCATGTGGTGGGTGAACAGCGCGCGCACGGGCACGTGCCGGTCTCGGAAGCGCACGTCAGTGGCAGGGGTTGCGGAACGGTCCAGGATGTAGAGCGCGCCGAGGAGCTCCACGCCCGCCCGATCCACGAGCTCGACAAGCTTCTGCAAGCTCGCCCCCGAATTGCGCACGTCATCGACGATGACGACGCGCCGCGCTTGGCTACGCAGCATATCGGCTTGGCCACGATCGAAGCCGTACCAGTCCAGAACGCGCTTCGTTGCGTAGACGGACGGGAACTTGAGGTGTTCAGCGAGCATGGCCGCGTACCAGTACCCACACCCTATCCCGAGGAATGCAGTTCCACCGTGCGGGCGGACGTGCAGCGGTGCGCTCGACGCTTCGGTTGCGAGGTGCGCGACGAGCTCGTTGCGGAGTGTGTCTGGCACGTTGCTCGACACGAAGTTCGCGTACTGCTCGGTGTGCTCGCGGGTGCTCAGGACAATGTGCTGGCCAGTGCTCCGTACGACACCCGAATTCAGGAGCCTGCGCCAGAGTTGGTGTCTATCCATGAAAAAGCCGCCTCCTTTCAGCAGCAGGGTTTGGAAAAGTTCAATTACCTTTGCTCAGCAGGGTACGGAAAAAGCCTCGGCGTGTCAAAAAGCACCCTCACAACATCCCGCGTACTACAACCACTTCTTCACCTGCAGACCGGCGGCGGCGGCGGCCATCTGCGCCTCCTGCTTGCTCGTCCCCTCACCCTCCGCCACCTTCTCTTTCCCGATGCACACGGCAACGACGAACTTCTTGTTGTGGTCGGGTCCAGTCTGGGAGAGCACGTTGTACGTCGGCGTTACGCCGAGCTTCTCCTGCGCCGCTTCCTGGAAACGGCTCTTCGCATCCCGCGCCAGGTCGTTATCCATGATGTACTTCAGGCGGGTGAGCACGTGGTCCGAGATGAACTTCTCCGCAGCTGCGTACCCCTGGTCGAGGTAGATTGCACCGACAACTGCTTCTATTGCGTTGGCCAGGATGATCTGGCGCGCTTTGCTCTTCGTGTCTCGCTGCTCACCCCGAGAGAGGTAGAGGTAGTCGTTCATGCCTATGCTGCCCGCAATTTCGGAGAGCGTCTTGGCGTTCACCAAGCTGGCGCGCCAGTTCGTGAGCGTGCCTTCGGGGTCTGGGTAGGTTTGGTACAGGTACTCGGTAACGACGAGCTCCAGCACTGCGTCGCCGAGGAATTCCAGGCGCTCGTTGTGCGCGAGCGGGAAGTCTGGGTGCTCGTTCAGGTACGAGCGGTGGACGAACGCCTGCTTCAAAAGCTCGGGGTTGTTGAAGTGCAGCCCGATTGCTGCTTCGAATTCCTGGAAGTGCCGCATACGCTACGCGGTGGGAGGGGTGTCGGATGGCTTCTCCTGCTGCTCGTCCTTCTGCATGCCGAGCACCTGGTGGACGTTCTCCGGGGTAATGACCTGGCTCTCGGGGTGCTGCTTCTCCTCCTCTGCCATATCCTTGAAGATGGAGCCGAGAACGCCGTTGACGAAGCGGCCGGACGACTCGCCGCCGAAGCTCTTCGCAAGCTCGATGGACTCGTTGATGGCCACTTTCGGCGGCACGTCGGTGGTTGCGTACTTCAACTCGAAGATGCCCAAGCGGAGGACGTTCCGATCCACGTTGGTAATCTGGTCCAGCGGCCACTCTGGCGCGTACTGCACGATGAGCTTGTCGATGTCGGCCTGGTGCTTGAGCACTCCGCGCACCAAGCGCAGGCTGAAGTCGTGGTCGTCGAAGTCTGGAGCAAACTCCTGCTTGTTCCGCTCGACGAGGGCAATGGGGTCTACGCCGCTCGCCTGAAAATCCCACTCGAAGAGCGACTGGAGTGCAATGGTGCGGGCGAGGTGGCGGTTCGACATACCTTAGGAGTCTGACGCTTGCTTCTCCTTACGCTTCTTGCGTTTCGTCGCGAACTCCTCGCGCTGCTTGAGCTTGAGGACGTCACGTCCGCGGTAGTACCCGCAGTTCGCGCACACGCGGTGGGGCAGGATGGCGTGCTTGCACTTCGGGCACGTCGTGACGGTCGTTGCCTTCAATGCGAAGTGAGCGGCGCGCTCGCGCTTGGATTGCTTGGTTCGGCGTTTGGCAGGGAGTCCCATAGGGGTAGTGTCGATTGAGAACGATGTGTGCTCCCATCCTACGTACATTTCCCTTGGCTGGCAAGGATTTCTTGACTTTCCCCACCCCCAGGCGTACAACCACCCTAGAAACAGAGGAGGTCTATGGACACTAACATTCACACGCATAGTGGCGTGCCGGCGGTCATTCGCCCCATGGGCAAGACGTGGGATGCTCCCGGCCACCCCCTCAACGGCAAGGAGATGTGCGAGTGCCTGCAGTGCGGCACCTCAGTATCGCACACGATTGCACCGTTCGTGTTCCCACAGCTCCGTCAGCCCCGCTAGTCATCGCCCGCCCCCAATTGTGGAGGCGGGTTTTCATATTGGCCTTGTTCTACTGATGGTCCTATGGTAAGACGCCTAGGCAAAATCAACCCTAACTTTAGGAGGAAGTACATTGCACAACCCGATTATTGTCGCTCTCGATGGATTCACAGAACGGGAGAAGTTGCTCGCGGTAGCAACACTGCTCGGCCCGCACGTGGCCGGGTTCAAGGTCAACGATGCGCTCGACGTCCATGGCGTGAACATCATTCACGACCTGCACCGGTACACGAAATTGGTGATGGCCGATCCGAAGCTCTACGACATCCCCAACACCATGGCCAACCGTGCTCGACCGTACGTCGAAGCTGGTGCGCGGATGCTCACGGTGCACGCGAGCTCCACAATCGATGGCATGCGTGCAGCTGTGGAGATGGGCCGTAGCCTGAAACAGCAAACACTCATCCTGGCCGTCACCGTGCTCACGTCCATGAGTGAGGAAGAAGCGCACCTCATGTTCGGCAATCCTTCGAAAGCCGAAGTGCTGCAGCTGGCACGCAATGCCAAGCACGCTAACGTCGACGGCATCGTCTGTTCGCCGCTGGAGCTGTCGCTGCTCAAGAAGCGATTCGAGCTCGAGGGGCTGCTGTACGTCGTGCCCGGTATCCGTCCGGCCTGGCACCAGAAGGCAGACGACCAGAAACGCACCATGACACCGGCAGAGGCCCGCAAGGCTGGCGCCGAGTACATCGTCATTGGTCGTCCAATTCTGGAACACGCCAACCCGGTGGAAGCCGCGCAACTGACACTCGAAGAGTGGAACGCTGCTGCCTAAGCTCGTTTGCAAAACCCGCCCCCATCTGGAGGCGGGTTTTTCTCATCTGTCATGCCGGACTCCGATCCGGCATCTTGCGGTGCAGCAAGACCCCGCATCAAGTGCGGGGTGACACTGTATAAAACTTTCCTACACAAACGTCACGCTCGCGACGCTATCTTTCACTTCTTTGAAGCGCATCAGGCGGACGCCCTGGGTATCGCGACCGAGCACGGACACCTGTTTGAGCGGCAAACGAATGACCTGGCCTTTCTCCGACATGATGACGAGGTCTTCCTGCTCGCGCTTGGCGTTGACGATGAACGCGGAGATAATCTTCCCAGTCTTCTCGGTAATCTTCGCGGTCTTGATGCCGCTCCCACCCCGACCTTGGCGCCGGTACTCCTTCATCGCCGTGCGCTTGCCAAAACCATGGTCCATGATGACGAGGAGCTGCTCCGTCTTCGCCTCCGCACCGTCCGGAATAATGTCCATGCCGGCAATGGTATCACCACGCTTCACGTTCATGCCGCGCACGCCTGCCGCGTTCCGACCCATGGCGCGCACCAACTTCTCGGGGAAGCGAATGCTCTGGCCATTCCGCGAGACTAAGATGATGTCATCTTTGCTGCTGCTCGGCTTCACCCACTCCAGACGATCCTCGGGTTTCAGCTTCAGGGCAATGAGCCCAGATCGGCGGACGTCCTTGAACGCACCGAGTTCCACCTTCTTGATCGTGCCCTGCCGTGTGACCATGACCAAGAACTTCTCGTCAGCCAGGTCAGCGAGCGAGAGGACGGACGACACCTTCTCATCGGGGCCGAGCTGCAGGAAGTTCACCACGGCTTGCCCCTTCGCCGTGCGCGACGCAACCGGAACATCGTAGGCTTTCAACTGGAACACCCGGCCGCGCGTGGTGAAGAAGAGGAGGTCGGCGTGCGTCATGGTTGCGAAGAGCTGCTCCACCGTGTCTTCCTCTTTCGTCGTCAGGCCAATGACGCCCTTCCCGCCGCGGGTCTGCGTCTTGAAGGTTTCCGGCGGCACGCGCTTGATGTAGCCGTCACGGGTGAGCATGACCACTGTAGCTTCGTTGGGAATCAGGTCTTCGGCTTTGAACTCACCCACGGGGTTGGGGTTCACCTGCGTCTTGCGCGCGTCGCCGTGGTCAGTTTTCAGCTGCTGCACCTCCTTGGCGACCACGCTGCGAATTTTCTTCGGGGATGCGAGGAGTGCTTCGAGTTCTCTGATGAGCGCCAGCTTCTCCTTGAGCTCTTGTTCAATCTTCAGGCGCTCCAGGTTCGCCAGCTGCTGCAGCTTCATTTCCAGGATTGCCGTCGCCTGCGCCTCCGAGAGCTTGAACTGCTTCATGAGGTTCACCCGCGCGTCGTCCTTATCCTTGGACTTCTTAATGGTACGT
>JBGSPR010000058.1:0-5294 GCA_041738495.1 Patescibacteria group bacterium | reverse complement strand
GGAGTACACGTGACAGGAACGAAGAAGCGGCTCTTGCCGGTTGACGGTTTTTTCCGTCCCTACCAGGCACGGCGGCAAGCACTCACGTACGATGAAATTCGACTCACGCCAAACTACTCGGCGGTGGACCCCGGCAGCGTCGACGTATCCACCAGGTTCTCACAGAACGTGAGCCTGAACATCCCCATTGTGAGCGCGGCGATGGACACCGTCACCGAGCACCAGATGGGCATTGCCATGGCAAAGGCCGGCGGCCTAGGTATCATCCACCGCGGGTTGAGCGTTCCGGATCAGGCAGAAGAAGTGAAGCGGGTGAAGCTCCACATGAATGGCTGCATTACGCGGCCCATCTGCGTTCGCGCCGATGAATCTGTGGAGAGCATTCTCAACCGCCGACAGCAGAAGCGCTGGCGCTTCAGCTCGTTTCCAGTGCTGGATACCAGCGACCACGTGGTGGGACTGGTCACCCAGAACGACTTCGACTTCTGCACGAACCGCACCCTCACCGCACAGGAGATCATGACACCGTTCGACGCGCTCATCGTTGCCGCGCCGAAGACCACGCTGCAAGGCGCCTACGACATCATGCAGAAAGCCAGCAAGAAAATCCTCATGCTCATTGGCAAGGATACGACGCTGGCCGGCATGTACGTGTGGTCAGACGTAGAGCGCCTGGTGAACGATAGCTCGGCGATCTTCACGGTCGACAGCGACGGGCACTTGCGCATCGGCGCCGCCATTGGCACCGGCGCTGCGAACCTCGAACGTGCTGCGGCCCTCATCGAAGCGAAGTGCGACGTGCTGGTCATCGACACCGCGCACGGCGATTCGAAGTACGTCTACCAAACCTTGCGCGACCTCAAACGCGCGCACCCGAACGTCGACGTCGTCGTCGGGAACGTCACTGAACCCAGTGCGGTTCGGCGGCTCCTGCGTGCCGGCGCGAATGGCATCAAAGTGGGTATTGGCCCCGGATCCATTTGCACCACGCGTACTATCTCTGGCACCGGCTGCCCGCAGGCAACTGCGGTCTACCAGTGCGCCAGGGCAGCGCGCGGCAGCGGCGTTCCTGTGTGCGCAGATGGTGGCATCAACCACCCCGGCGACATCCCCATTGCTCTCGCCCTCGGCGCGAGCACGGTCATGCTGGGTCGGTTGCTGGCAGGCACGACGGAGACACCTGGTGACTTGCAGGAAACGCCCAAGGGTCAGTTCAAGCTCTACCGCGGCATGGGCTCGTTGAGCGCCATGCAGGAGAGCCAAGCCTCGCGCGAACGCTACCGCCAGGGCAGCGACATTCGCAAGCTCGTCCCCGAAGGCGTGGAGAGCGTCGTCCCCTACCAAGGTGACGCGGCGAACGTGTTGCACAGAATGGTGGGCGGGCTCCGCAGTGGCATGGGCTACACCGGCTCGGCAACCATTGCCAAGCTGCAGCGCGCGAACTTCTACTGCATGAGCCAGGCTGGATTCCGAGAATCCGCGCCACACGACGTGCTGGTCATCGATCCTTCCAGCACAGATCGGTGGAGGTAGCTATGCAGAGAGAAAGCACGCACGCCCTGCTGGCAGGAACCCGAACGCTCGCCATTGTCTGCACCCAGTGGGGTGATACGGGCAAGGGCAAGTTCGTGGACTTCTTCGCCGACTGGGCGGACATCATCGCGCGCGGAACCGGCGGAGCGAACGCCGGTCACACTATTGTCCTCAACGGGGTGGAGCACATCTTCCACCTCGTGCCCTCGGGCATCCTGTACGACGGCGACGGGAAGCTGAACATCATCGGCAACGGTACGGTCATCGACCCGCACGTCATCCTGCAGGAACTCGGCCTCCTCCGAGCGGCCGGACTGCCCTACAACCACCTGCTCATCTCCCTGAACGCCAAGCTCATCCTGCCCCAGCACATCGTGCTGGATCGGGTGCGCGAGCGCGTCTGGGACAAGAGCATCGGCACGACGGGCAGGGGCATTGGCCCAGCCTACGAGGACTACTACGGGCGCACCGCCCTAGTCATGAACGACCTGCTCAACGTCGACGTGTTCGTGGCAAAGTTGCGGCGCAACCTGCGCGACAAGGTCGCCTTCCTGGCCGCGGTGGATCCCGCTATCGTGCACGAAATCATGCAGCACGAGCACCTGGGCAACGGCCGCTACTGGAGTGCCTCAACGATGTTCTCCGAAGAGGCCATCGTCGACGCGTACCGGCACGCCGGACAGGAACTGCACGACCACCTGGCCGATACGGACAGCCTGCTCCAGCGATCCGCTGGCAAGCGCAACATCCTCCTGGAAGGTGCGCAGGGTCACTTGCTGAGTGTCCACTACGGCTCCTACCCCTTCGTCACCTCGTCGGACTGCTCCGTGCGAGGACTGGCGCAGGGCGTGGGCCTGAGCGAGCGCGCTGTCGACCGCGTGTGGGGAATTGTGAAAGCCTTCTTCATGACGCGGGTGGGCAACGGGCCCTTCCCCACCGAATTCGGTGGCGAGGAGTCTGCAGCGTGGTGCGCTACGAAAGGCGTAACCCGCACCTCCGAGCGTGAGCGCTTCGGTGAGGTGTCGGTGAACGACCCCAACCCATTCCTCCAGGGTGTGGGCGTGCGCATGGCAGCTGGTGAGTACGGCGCGACCACAGGCCGACCGCGGCGCACGGGCTGGCTCGACCTCCCGCTGCTGCGGTACGCGGTGCGCACGGGTTGCACGGACGGGCTCATCCTCACCAAGCTGGATTCGCTCGACGCGTGTGACACAATCAAACTGTGCACGCGCTACCGCTACGACGGTCCTGACTGCTGGCTGGGGAACCAGCTGCTGACGAACGACGGCATCCTGGATGTTGCCATACCCGAGGCGAGCATCCTGCAGCACTGCACGCCCGTGTACCAGGAATTCCCCGGCTGGTGCACGCCCATCGGTGACATTCGAAAACGCTCGAACTTACCCCGCGCGCTCACGCAGCTCGTGGAGTACGTCGAGCAGGACATTGGCAAACCCGCAGTCATCCTCTCGGTAGGACGTGACCGCGAGCAAACCATTGTGTGCTAAGCACCTTATGAAAAAACCCGCTTCACCTCGAAGCGGGTTTTCTCTTGCGCTCGCGCTGTTGCGCTACGCGGAAGCGCACCATGCGCGCTACCAGGGCGCGTGGGATTGGCGTGTTGAGCGGGAATTTCACTGTTCCCTTCGAGCAGGCGTACGGCGCAAGCTGGACAGCAAACGCGCGAATTGCGCCTGGCCCGGGGTAGAACCCAACGTGCGCTGCAAATCCGCCGAAGTGCACCAGGTTACCGTGCAAGGTAAACGTGGGAATGCCGTAGGCAATGGTTTCGCTCGCCATCGGTGCTGCAGCCTGAATCGTACGGTAGATCTGGCGCAAGTGCGCGCGGCTTGCGGCGGGCGCGCTGGCAATGTAGCTGGCTATGGTCTTCTGCGTGGTGCGCATGTGCGGGGTGAGCGTAGTACTCTAACTCATCCTAGTATAGTACAAGTTATCTGCAGCGTCTTCATCGATCACTTCGCTTTCCCTTGTCCTTTGGCAAGCCCCACTGCCACGCGGGCGGTTCTCCGGTGAGGAAACCAATGCCAATAACCACCCCTGCACCAAGGGCGAGCTTGACTATGTAGACCAGGAGTTCGCGGCTGGAGGGATCTTCCCCGTTCACACCCAAGCTCCCCGCGCACCACATGGCGTACCCAATGAAGGCGGCAACAACCACCCACCCGGGCCACCGCACCGGCACCCAGCCCCATCCGAAAAGCTTCCGCTTGAACCAGTACCGGTTGGGGTTATCGCGCAGGTACGCGCGGTAGCGGCCGAACATTGCGCCAGTGTCAGGCAGACTTCCTCTTCTTCTTCACACTCTTCCGCTTCACCACGCGCTTCTCTTCCGCCACTTTCTTCGGTGCCTGGTGCGCTGGTTTCGAGAGGAGTGCCAGGATTGCATCGAGCTTCTCGTTGAGCGTGCGAAGTTGGTTGCTCAGCTGGGGCGTTTCTTGGGCGACGGGCATGGCACCACGGGTTCGGCCGCCTTTCGTACCGAAGCAGGCTTTGCAGTACACGGGTTTCTCACCCGTTGGACGAAATGGCACCTCGCACGGGTTGCCACAGCTATCGCACGTCGCGCGGAAGAGTTGCCGCTCGCTGGGTGCGTGCGGCTGCGCGTCCCGGCCGGCGTGCTTGCCAAAGCAGGCTTTGCAGTAAATGGGACGATCCCCTTTTGGGCGGAACGGAACAGAGCAGGTGTCCCCGCAGTCTGCGCAGGTCGCCTGGTACATTTGCGTTTGCCGAGGGAAGTTCTTCTTGAAGGTATTCATACATTCTGTGTTCACGACGAAAGCTAGCTCCTGCAGTGTATGTCGGATTGGCACGATTAGCAAAAGACTCGACTCTCCATTCACCGTAGTACCTGCACCCACGATGGGTCAACGCCCTTCCCATCGAGGAAATCTCGCAACGCAAGGGGGATGAACCTCATCCGAATGTGGTGGTCTCGGTGCAGCGCGAGTACTTCCTCGTAGGTGAAGTACTGGATTACTGGGTGCTTCTCCGTTGGGGTAAGTGATCCAGCCTGCACTACCGAGTGGAAGCAGAACACCGTGGTGTTGGAATCTTCAGCCGAAACTGGCCGCTGGTACACTCCCACGAGTTTTTCCACGCGGACGTCCAAACCGGTTTCCTCCTTCGCTTCCCGCACTGCACACTCCAGCAGCGATTCACCAAACTCCATCCGTCCCGCTGGGAAATTGTAGCTCCCCTTCGCTATTTCCTTTGCCTCCTGAACGAAGAGAAAAGCGCCGTCTTTCTCAATGAGGTTCGCGCACACGATGTTCACTACACCCATGGTGTGCAGTATACCTTACTCTTGCCTCCCCCCTTACAACGAAAGAGGACCCTCTACACCATCAACTCTTGACGTACGAACCGGGGTGACGTAGAGTGCGGGCAACGAAATAGCCCTTGAACAACATAACTACAGGAGGTAGTGTATGCGCGCTTTCCGTTTCCTTTGCACCATTTTCATTGCAGGGCTCATGGTGCTAAGTTGCGAGCCCAAAGATGTGCCCGTTGCACATCAAGATCCCCCCAAACCGCTCCAGCCGCTTGGCTCGGTGGAAGCACTCACTACGCCCCCAGGAGCAGTCATCACCATCAACGGTGATAGTGCTAGTACAACACCAGACACGCTCACCGACATCCTGGCAGGATACTACACGCTGCAGTTTATTCTGGACCGGTACGCTACGCACACTGAGTACATCCGGGTAGACAGCGGGCAGATGACGTCTGTACAGGCGGTC
>JBGSPR010000033.1:0-22241 GCA_041738495.1 Patescibacteria group bacterium | reverse complement strand
GGAAGGTGCGGTATACTTCATGCATGGCAGACCCACAGCCGACACCACCGACCAGCGGTGCCTCGTTGCCACCGTGGCGCATGACCCCGCGTACGCCATCACCTGCACAACCAGTGCCGGCGCCGACTGCTATTCCAGGCCCGTGGTCTCGACCAACAGGTGCACCGCCCACCGCGTCGCCCCCGCCTCCACCTGCGACCCCACGCACTGCGGTCGTGTCGAGCGAGCCGAAGGACTGGGGGCCAATCAAACCCATCCGCCCGGTACCGAAGCCAACGGAGGAGAAAGTGGCGTACGTCTTAGCGCAAACCGAACGGGTAGTGCCGGATGAACCTGATAGTCGTCAGAAGCGTTGGATCATTCTGGGTTCTATTGCTGGGATTGTCGTCGTCGTCGGCGGCACGCTAGCCTTCATCTTCTTCGGGCGCAACGAAGGCCCAACCCTCCTCGCGAACCAAGCAGTGATTCTGGTGAACACGAACAAGGCGAAGAATACCAATAGTTTGGTGAATGCCGTATTCCCCCAGCCGAACGCGAACGCAGGCACAAACAGTAACGTGGCAGCACTGGATACAGACGGCGATGGCCTGAGTGATGCAGAAGAGGCAACCTACGGTACGTCACTCACGAATCCGGATACCGATGGTGACGGGTATGCAGATGGGGCAGAGGTACAGAATGGGTACAACCCAGCTGGGTCGGGGAAGCTCTAGAGTCTGAGGAGTTTCTTGAGCTCGCGCAGCGCGTGGCGATTATTCGCGAACGCGATGTTCTTGGGTAGTGCGTCGAGCGCGTGCCAGGCGTAGCTCGCGACGTCGTCCTGCGGCCGAAGCGTGCCGGTGAATCGCGTGGCGTAGTAGTTGATGTTGAGCGTGGACTGCGGTGGCGTGCTCGGGTAGTACCCGAGTGCGATGTTCAGGAATTTTGGCTGGTGAACGCGGATACCCAGCTCTTCACGTAGCTCTCGCTGCAAACCTCGAAGAGGATCTTCGTGCACGTCCAGGAAGCCACCGGGGATGTCCCACCAGTGCTTGTAGGGCGCGCAGGCGCGACGAACGAGTAGTACCGTGTTGCGATGAACGAGGAGAACGGACGCCGTTGGCTTGGAGTTCATCCAGAAAGTGTGCCCGCACGCCGTGCAGTGGAGCTCGCTCGTTACGTGCTCACGCTTTCTCCGCAAACGGCCTCCGCAGTGGGGGCAGAACCGAAAGTACGCCTGGAGCGTTTGTTTAACGCTGGGCATTGGCAGCAAGGGTTACGGTCCGCTCCAGGAGCATGGACACGGTCACCGGGCCAGCCCCGCCAGGAACGGGCGTGAGCCAGCCGGGGATGTCTGCCATGTCGCGCGCATCAACATCGCCAACGTCTCGGTCTGCAACGCGGGTGTACCCCACGTCAATGATCGTCGCACCTGGTCGCACGTCGTTTGCCTTGAGGAAGCCTGGCTGGCCTATAGCAATGACGATCACGTCTGCAGAACCGGTGAGTTCGGCGATGTGGTGGAAGGGTGGGTAGGCGATGTGCGCGTTCAATCCCTGACGCGTGAGGAGGAGCGCCATGGGCTCGCCAAACGTTGTGGAGTTCGCGAGAACCACAGCGTTTTTCTCGGTGTAGACTTGTCCCGTACTGGAAATCAACCGCCAGATACCCTCGCAGAGGACTGGTGCTAGGGCGCTGGTTTCGGCGCGGTACGTTTCGAGGGATGCTTTGAGAAATCCGTCAGCGTCTTTCTCTGGTGTAATGGCATTGACCACGCGATCGGTACTGAGCTGGCTCGGTAACGGCAGTTGCACGATGATCCCATGGATGGCAGGATCGGTATTGAGATCGTGAATTTTTTTCAGCACAGCTGCCTCATCCGCATCGGCAGGAAAGCTGCATCGAATGGAGTGCATGCCAATTTCCCGCGCGGCTTTCTCTTTCAGCCGGACGTAGGTGTGCGACGCAGGGTCATCACCCACGAGGACGATTGCGAGACCAGGTGTTACCTTCAGACCGGCGATCCTAGCCACGAGGTCAGCGCGGATGCGTGCGGCGAGTTTTCGCCCATCAATGCGATTCATGGGAAGAGTGTGCGGTGCGTGAGAATTGTACGTTCGGAGACCCAGTACTGGCGGAGTTGTCCAGCGAGGTAGAACGAGCCGGTGATGAGGAGAAGTTCGCCAGCACGCTGTGTCCGGATCGCGTCTGCGAGCGCGCGTTCAGCGTACGGTTGGGTTGCAATGCGAGCGTTGGGCTGCATGGAGCGGAGCACGTGCGCGATGTGCTGCGGCGGCATGGGCACGGGGTAGGGGACGTTCGCCTTCGTGAGCGTCCAGTGGGTGGCCAGGCGCGCGAGCGGTCGCAGGCATTTCGCCACGTCTTTCTTCTTGCCAATACCAAAGAGAACGTGGACGCGCTTGTAGTCTAGCACGCGCACTGCTCGAGTGAGCGCGCTGAGCTTGTCGTAGTTGTGGCTTCCGTCGAGGATACTGTGCGGCGCGATGCGTTCGATACGCGCGGCGAGGCGGGCGTTACCGATTCCCGCACGTACGGCGCGTACTGGGAGGTGGAGCGCCCTCCCCACGGCTGTAGCGAGATTCTGGTTTGCTGTCTGATGTGACGTTCCCGCACGCGTGAAGGTGAGTGGCATGCTCGCAGTTCGCGCGCGACGTCGTAGTACTGCGCGGATGCGCGGGTCGGCTTCAGCGGAGAAGCCACGGGATCCTCGTTTGAAGATGCCCGCCTTGGTCCAGGCAATGTTCGCTTTTGTCCGGCCAAGCAAGTGCTGGTGGTCCAAGCCTATGTTCGTGACCACGGCAATGTTCGGTGTAGCGATGACGTTCGTCGGATCAAACTCGCCCCCGCAGCCAACCTCCAGCACAACCCAACGCACGCCTCGTCGTTGGAAGATGAGTAGTGCCATGCCGAGGAGTACCTCGAAGTGCGATGGTACGTACTTCCTTTCCTGGGTGAGGCACTGGTCTACGTAGGGTTTTACTTTTTGGAAAGCCCACAGAAAATCTGCAACCGACGTAAGCATTCCATTGAGCGCAATGCGCTCGAGCGTCGTGGTCACGTGCGGCGAGGTGAAGAGCCCGACGCGCTTCCCAGCGGAACGGAGCATCTCGTACACCATCGTGCTCACCGTTCCCTTACCAGACGTGCCCGTGACGTGCACGTACTGGAAGTTTTTTTCGGGATTGCCGACGTGTGCCAAGAGTCGGCGCGTGCGTTCGAGCGAGAGTTCGGGTTGGACATGGCGTGGGGCGAATACCTGCTGGGGGAGCGCCTCTAGGTATTCCTGCGCGTGTTTGTATGCGGCGTACTGCATGGATTCCATGCTAGCAGGAAGTGGTTGACCCTGCACCAGTCGCGATGCTCCGGTGCAGGGTTTGCCTGTTGGCAAAAAAGAAATCCGCCCAGGTTCAGGAAGAACGTGGGCGGGTGCGTGCTTGAAGGTGTTTGCGCAAGAGCGCTTCCAGTTCGCACGGTGCGTGCACCCACAGCAGAGCGCTGGGGAGCTGAACGACGCTGCACGCGCGAACATCACGGAGGAGCCGTTTGGCCACGGTAACCGGCCACTGGAGTTTCTCTATGGGCACCTCGATAACCTGCTTCGTCTCCAGGTTGTCGGTGTGCACGCATGCGTCCTGCTCGGTCACCATTGCAACGTGCCCAATCTTTTCTGGGTAGTTCGGGTGCCGCCAGGCGCTCTTGCCTGTGGTGAAGAGTAAATCTCCAGGTCGGTAGGGCGGTTGAACAGTCTCACCGTGGTCCACCATGAGGTGGGTGTAGCGGGGGAGCCAGAGGCCTGCGTGCGCGTAGGTGAACTGCACCAAGGTGGAGCAGTCGAACGTTCGCGGTCTGGCGGTGCGCAGCGCATCCCGGCGGTAGCGCATGCTGCAGCACTGTCGGGCAGTGCGCACGAGGTCGAACTCGCGGTAGCGCATGCCAAGGCGCTCGAGTACCACGAGGAGCTCGTTCGGTCGCATCGGCGGGTTGCCCAAGCGCTCGCCGAGTTCGACGAGGTTCATCGCGATGTACCCGAACGTCGGGTGCACGTCGCGGCGAGTGTGTGCCATGAGGCACCTCCGAGGCTAGAAGGTTCATTTTCTTTGCCCGCACTGTAGCGGGATGCTCATGAGAAAGCAAGCGCGAGTGTCCCTGCTCGCGTACCATCGCACAGTCGCGCAGGCGCGGAGACCTGCGCTCGGAAGCTTGAAGAGTATCTACCCCAGCAATGCCCTCCAGCCCTTGGTTCGGACGACAAAGGCAGCCTTGGCAACAAGGTATGCCAGTACCGGGTCGCCAATTTTTCCTGACATCGCAAGTTGCTCGGCTTTACTCAAGGCCATTGGCACTGGACGTATATCCTCACCCGGATCACCCGGGAGTCTCGACGGTGTGAGTCCCGTGGCCACGAACGCGTACAGCGGCCAGTTTTTGTGCATGGGCGAGCGGTAGAAGAGTTTCAACTTCTTCGCTTTGTAGCCCGCTTCTTCCTGAAGCTCCTTTTGCGCGGCAGCTCTCGGTGTGTGACCGCCTTCGACTTTACCGACAACTAAGTGCCAGATTTTTCGTTTCGCCAGCTCTTTGTACTCTTTGGTCAAAATAATCCTGTGCTTGCTATCGAACGGCAAGACCACGGCAGTTGGCACGCGGTGCAGGTACTCAAAGGTTTTCTTCCGACCATCGGGCAACGTCGCTGTCGTATGGCTGATGTTGTAGATAATGCCCTTGAAGACGAAGCGGTGCTTGCCGAGGGTGGTGTGCTTGCGGTTTTTCATATTCAAGCGCGGGTGTCTCTGCCCGCGCGGGCACGGAGACCCGCGCTAGGGTGTTGGATATAATGGATGCGATTCGGTTAAACTCTCCACGGCCGTACGTGCAACATTCAGGACTGTTTCGTCGTCCGGGCTCTTCAGCACCGCGGCAATGGTTTTGCCGACTGCCACCATATCCGTTTCGGTGAAACCGCGTGTCGTTAGAGCCGGCGTGCCTAGGCGGATGCCCGATGGGTCCATAGGCTTACGCGTGTCGTACGGCACGAGGTTCTTATTCACGGTAATGCCAACACTGTCCAAGAGTTCCTCGGCTTGCTTGCCGGATAAGCCGACCGGGGACACGTCCATCAATATCAAATGATTGTCCGTGCCGCCAGTGATGAGGGTAATGCCTTCGGCGACGAAGGTCTCGGCGAGCTTCTTGGCGTTCAGCACGATCTGCTTACCGTAGGTTTTAAACTCTGGAGTCGCGGCCTCTTTGAGCGCTACGGCAATGCCAGCGGTTTGGTGGTTGTGTGGCCCGCCCTGCAAGCCCGGCATAATTGCCGCGTCAATTAAGCCCGCTAGGTCGCGCTTGGTCTTGGTGTGGTACTGGTCGTGGTAGCGGTCCTCCACTTTCGGGAGCAGGATCATGGCGCCACGCGGGCCGCGCAGAGTTTTGTGTGTCGTCGTCATAATCACGTCGGCGTACGGAACAGGGGACGGGTGTTCGCCAGCGATGATCAGGCCACTGATGTGCGATATGTCTGCCACTAAGTACGCCCCCACTTCGTCAGCAATTGCGCGGAATTTCTGGAAGTTAATGACACGCGGGTAGGCGGTTGCGCCGCAGATGATCATCTTCGGCTTCACCGCTTTTGCTTTCTCCCGAATTGCGTCGTAGTCGAGCAAATGGGTTTTCTCGTCTACGCCGTAGTTTTCCGCGTGGAAGAATTTTCCCGAGAAGTTGAACTTGTACCCATGCGTCAGGTGGCCACCTTGAGCCAGGTCCATGCCCAGCACGGTGTCGCCCGGGTCGAGCAGCGCGAAATAGATGGCGAGATTTGCCGGCGAGCCCGAGTACGGCTGCACGTTTGCGTGCGCCACGCCGAAGAGCTGCTTGGCGCGGTCGCGGGCTAAGTTCTCCACTTCATCGATAAATTTGTTCCCACCGTAGTACCGTGCACCGGGGTAACCTTCGCTGTACTTGTTCGTCAGAACCGAACCCATAGCCTCCATCACAGCTCGGCTGGTGAAATTCTCGGACGGGATCATTTCCAAACCGTCCTGCTGGCGCGCCAGCTCGGCGTTGATGAGTTTGCTAATTTTTGGGTCTTCGGATTGGAGGATAGACATGAGGGGAGTGTAGCGAGGAATTCTTCGCTTGTCATTCTGAGGAGCGGAGCGACGAAGAATCTCCCTCGTGGGCATTTCTGGGAGATCCTTCGCGGAGTTTATCCCGCCACTGGCGGGACTCAGGATGACAGAAATGGTAAAATGAATATACGTTTACACCGTAACCCTTTTCCCTATGGACCCAAAAATCTTCAAAGCCTACGACATCCGCGGGACCTATCCTGACACCATTAATGAAGAGATCGCGGAGAAAGTTGGCCGGGCGTTCGTGACGTACCTGGGTGCCAAGGAAGTGGCTGTGGGGCGGGACATGCGCGTGTCTGGGCCAGCGTTGTGGCAGGCCGTGGTAAAGGGGATTACCGAGCAGGGCTGCAACGTGGTGGACATTGGCATGGTAGGCACAGACCAGTACTACCACGCCTGCGCCACGCTCAAGCTGCCGGGCATGATGGTAACAGCTTCGCACAACCCCCCACAGTACAACGGCTTCAAGATGGTACGCGAGATGCCGTTCTTATTGAGCGGCGCGGATGGCATTCCCGAGGTGCGGGATTTGGCCATGAAAGGGGAATTTCCGAAGTCAGATACGGTTGGCACAATCCGCAAAGTAGATTTGGCCGACTCGTTCACCGAAAAAGTGTTGAGCATGGTAAACGTGAGCGCGATTAAGACACTCAAGGTCGTCATCGACACCGGCAACGGTATGGTTGGCCCGGCAATCCAGCGGCTCATGGAAAAAATTCCACAGGTGACGGTGGTGCCAATGTACTTTGAACCCGATGGCACGTTCCCGAATCACGGTGGCGACCCGCTGAAAGAAGAGAATCGCCGCGAGCTGCAGGCACGGGTGGTGAGCGAAGGCGCGGACTTAGGCTTTGCCTTTGATGGCGACGGTGATCGCTTCTTCTGCATCGATGACAAAGGCCGGTTCATCCCTGGCGACTTCATGACCGCGCTGCTTTCGGAAGAAATGCTACTGCAGTATCCAAACTCACCAATAGTGTACGACTGCCGGGCCAGCTGGTGTGTGAAAGATTTGATTACGGCCGGTGGCGGTACGCCGCTGATGAACCGCGTGGGTCACGCGTTCATCAAGCGCCGCCTGCGCGACGAAAACGCCTGCTTCGGCGGGGAAGTGAGCGGGCACTACTACTTCAAAGACTTCCACGGCGCAGACTCGGGTATGGTGCCAGCCTTGAAAGTGTTGGAAATGGTGAGCCGGCGAGGCAAGAAAATGGCCGAGCTGCTTTCGGCTTTAGAGCAGAAGTACTTCATCACTGGCGAAATTAACTTTACGGTCAAAGACCAGCAGGCGGCGCTCGCGGCCATCAAAGCCAAGTACACCAGCGACAACGTGTACGAGATGGACGGCTACAGCGTGGAGTATAGCGACTGGCACATGAACGTGCGCTCCTCCAACACCGAACCCTTGCTTCGCCTCAACCTGGAAGCCTTGTCGCAGGAGATGATGGAGAGCAAGAGAGACGAAGTGATTGCCTTGATAAAAACATTTGAATAGAAAAACAGGCGGCATCTCGGTGATACCGCCTGTTCGAAAGTACAGACTAGGAGATGACCACGTTGAACTCAACGGGTTTCTTCTCGCGTACACTCGGCGGAGGGAGTTCGCCGACAGCAATGCGCTCGATAGCACTGCGGAATCCATTAGGTCCGGCGTACGCCTGACCCGCGATTTCATTCATGAGCACTGGCTGGCCAGGGATTTCGGCAATCGACAGTCGGGCAGCAGTGCCGGCCTGGCTATGCTCGTCGCCGAGCGCGACTCCCACTACCGGAATGCGGAGCCCCCGCGCAGCAATGAAGGCATCGAGAATACCAGGCAACTGGAACGCTTTCCCGCCCGCCGCCACGATGACGTCGGCACCATCGCAACCATTGTTAATGAACTCCAGGAGCTCGTAGGGATTGCGGTGGCAGCTCAGCACGTGCACGGGTAAGGCTGAGAATGCGTTACCGACCAAGCGTTCGCGCAGGAGCACGATTTCCCTCGAGAGCGCCGGGAGGTCTGACGTGCTGCCGAGCATGACCACCACGCGTTTCGGCTTGTCCGGTAGGTGAATACCGAGATTGACGTTCGCGTAGTTCTCCAGGGTGCGGCCGGTTATCCTCCAGAAGATGTACCGGTAGGTCTGTTCCCCAATGCCGATGAGCTCTTCGGGCACAACCTGCTCGTGGACCCATGCAACGTCCTCCGCATACTCCGGCTTCCGCTTGTTGATGCCGAGTGACAGACCCCAGTTACGAATGACCTGCTTGTCGAACGGCGGCGGAGTTTTTCCGCTGCGCGCAGCATTGAGCTTCTCCCAGGTGCTCCGCTCCCAGAAGCGACTGGAGTCGGGGGTGAACACCTCATCGCCGATGTGCGGGTTGCTGTAGTCGGGGTGGTACCCGAACTCCAGCTTCGTATCGGCGAGCAGGATGCCGCGCTCGTACAGGTAGTTCCAGACCAGCTGGAAGGCCTTGATAAGCAGGTAGGTCTGGTGCGGGTACTTCTGCCGGATCATGCCCGCATCCAGGTGCTCGTCATGGCCAACCTCTGCTTTCGTGGTTGGCGTGTCGAGCACGAACGGCAGCTTGTCGCCGTCCAGGTAGCCTTTGGGCAGCTCGTGCCCGCAGACGTGTCCAGTCTCCTGGTAGGCTTTGAGGCCCGAACCGGTCAGGTACCCGCGAGCAATGAACTCGACGGGTGACATGTTCAGTCGTCGCACTACCATCGCGCGCGCGAGGAGGTCCGGGTTACCCCGCAGGTTTGCCGGGAGCCACTGCTCCATATCGGCGCCCGCTGCTTCGAGGTGCGAGGCAATGCCGTACCGCCCCAGCTCCTGGAACCAGAAGTGCGAGAGCAGGTTGAGGACGATGCCTTTGCTGGGAATCGTCGCGTTGAGCACGTGGTCGAAGATCGACACTGCGTCCGTTGCGACGATGAGCAGGCGCCCATTGCCGAGGTCGTAGGTATCGCGAACTTTCCCTCGGTTGATGAGTGGCAGGCCGTCGAGCTGAGGAACCGCCAGTCGTGCTGGCGAGAGAATTGTTCCCATGCTTCCTCCATGTTGTTAATGTTTTCCGTTTTCTAGGTTTTTTGTGCTGGCTCACCTTAGTGCAAGGATTGCATTTCTGTCAATGAAAACGGCTCTCCAGGAGGAGAGCCGTTTGGAAAGATCGAGGTTAGTGGCAGCAGAAGCCGCGGCCAACACTATCCGGCAAGGTGACGAACGTCACGCCGTAGCCGGCGATGGTTTCGGTAATGTGCTTATCCGCAATTGATCCGCGGCTGGCGAAGATGACCGCCACGCCGTTGTCGCAGAGAATTCGGGGGCCATCGGTCACCGGGAAGAAGCTGTCGCTCGCAACGACGGCGCCCTTCGTCGTGTGGTTGGAGTAGTGCGCTTTGAGCACGCTCAGCCGCGAGGACCAGCCGCGGTGCTGCTGGCCCGTGCCGTTGCCAATGAGCTTGCCATCCCGCACCAGGGTAATGGTATTGGAGTTGCCCGTGTCGCAGAGCGGTTTGGCCAAGAGCAGGTCGTCCTCTTGCTGCGCCGTCGGCGTTCCATTCCAGGACAGCTCCTGGTGATTGAGATCGAGCACGAACACGTAGTTGGGCTGTCGCAGGAAGCCGCCGCGGACGTACCGGTAGCGGTCGTGGGTGTCCAAGCAGTCGCGCGTGAGCGTGCCGAGCGCAGGATTCGCCAGGAAGCGACACTTGTCCTTCTTGCGCCTGAGCAGCTCAACAGCTTCGGCGGTGAATGACGGAGCCATGATGCCGTCGAGCTTCCGCGTCACGTCGCCGTCCATCCCGTGGTGCAGGATGGTGCTCGCCAGCGCCTCGTCGATGGGGAAGTTCGTCATGAGCAAGCCGCCGAAGATGGCCTCGGGGTCGCCCATGACCGTGTCCACCAGGACGTCCGTCGGGTCGCTCCCGATTGCCGCGCCACAGGCGTTCCCGTGCTTCACGGCAATCGCTATGCAGGGCACCTGGTCACGGTTGATGGCGAAGGTCGCTGCAACGTGGGTGATGGACTGCAGGAGTCGGTCGACGTCGCAGAGGTTGTTGTAGCTCGGCGTGTCACCAGCCACCAGCGTGAACTGATCAAGACCCAGCGGGTCGCCAGAGTTGCTGGAGAAGTAGCCCGCAGGAACTTGGGGCGCATTCTCGCCGTACTTGCACGGGGTGTGCAGGGCGCCGAGCATGCCATCGTACGCGCCGCCGCTCGCGTACCGCGCGGAGGCGAGGCAGTAGTTCGCCACAATGAACTCCGCTTTGGCTGCGAGCACGTTACGTTCCTGTGCATCCACGTCGCCATGCGTCACCAGGAGATCGATGACCCGGTTGCGATCCGTTGGGTCAGCGATGACGATGCGACGGCCTTTCGCCGCGGAGCGGAGCATGGTGGGACCGCCGATATCGGTCATGTTGCGCACCGCTTCGGGGTCATCGCCTTTTTCGCGGATGGCATCCTCGAGCGGGTACAGGTCCACGCAGACCAAGTCGATCCACGGGATGCCCAGTCGTTCGAGCTCGGCGACTTCCTCGGGTGTGTCGTAGGCCAGCAGGCCAGCGTGCACCTCTCGGGAAAGTGTGACTACCTTGTGGCCCAGGATGGCGCCGCCGCCCACGAGTGTGGCGACGTCGATGACATCCAGGCCGGCGTCGCGCAAGAACTTCGCCGTCCCGCCAGATGAGTAGATCGTCCAGCCGAGGTCGTGCAAGCTCTTGGCGAACGCATCAATGCCCTGCTTGTGGAAAACAGAGAGGAGGGCGTTCTTTCGATTCACGTGGAATCCTCCGATTTTCGGGTTGTGAAGGTGAGGGTGTATTTTGTTTGGCCACCTTAGGAGTACCACGGTGCATTGTCAATAAAAGCGCCGGTTCAGGGTTGAACCGGCGGGTAGGGGTTATGCGATTTTCGTAAGTTTTTCGGCGATGCGGCCAGCAACGTCTGCCAGAATTGCCTTCCGGGCAACAGCAATAGCGTTGAGAATGGCTTTTGGTGTCGATTTTCCGTGGGTGATGATGACAGTTCCGTTCGTGCCCAGCAGCTGCGCGCCGCCGTACAGCTCGACGTCGAAGGTGCGTTTGAGCGCTCCAATCGTTGGCCCCAAGAAGATGGATTTCGCAAGCACCGCGAAAACCTTCTGATCCCATCGCCCCTTACGGATGATCTTCTTCACAATCGCGTTTAGGGAGGGGATGAGACTCTCGGCGAGTTTCAGCATGATGTTCCCGGTGAAACCGTCGGTGACGATGACGTCAGCGTGTCCCCAGAGCACGTCGCGCCCCTCAATGTTGCCAATGAAGCGCATGTCGTGGTTCTGGTTGAGAGCTTGCAGTAGTTCGTGCGTCCGGCGGGTTGCGTCATTCCCCTTGCCCGGCTCTTCACCAATGCTGATGAGCGCCACGCGGGGGCGTGCAATGCCGAGCACGTGCTGGGCGTAGATTCCGCCCATGACGCCGAATGCTGCCAGCTGCTTGGGCGTGCAGTCCACGCTCGCCCCGACGTCGAGGATGACGCACGGGTCGGCGACCGTGGGTAGCGTCACGATGATTGCCGGCCGTTCGATACCTTTCACGAGCCGAAGCCGGAGCACGGATGCCGCCATGACCGCGGCAGTGTTACCGGCACTAATGAACGCTTGCGACTGTTCGCTCGCGCTCCTGTCCAAGCCAACAGCGATAGATGACTTCCGTTTCCGTACCGCGCTCTCAACTTTCTCATCCATTGCCACAGTCTCTTGCGCGTGGATGATGGTGAGGCGCTCTGCGGGGTACGTCTTGTCCAAGAGGTGCTGCCTGATAACGCCCTCATCGCCCACCAGCTCAATGGAGAAGTCCGCTGGTAGTTCTTGTAGCGCGAGTAGGGCGCCGTCAATGGGCACATCGGGGAAACGATCGCCACCCATTGCATCTACGGTGATGATCATAGAAATCTCCTGGGTTTGTATTGTTAATCTTCTTTTTTCATGGCAAAGAATATTCCACTTTTGTTGGAGCAGCTTAGCAGACCTAGCTGTTAGCGCAAGCCGACTTTCTCGTTCACCTCATCAAGAGTTGCTTGGGCAAACTCGGTTGCTTTTTGATTCCCAGCACGCAGAATTGCCGTGCATTCCTTTGGGTGCGCAAGCAAGCGTGCGTGTTCCTTGCGGAAAGCAGCAAAGGTTTTGTCGAGTACTTCGGTGAGCACAGCTTTCACCTCGCTGTAGCGAATGTCACGGTCAGCTTCCTGCTTCCAGAAGGCTTTCGACTTTTCTGGGTCGAACTGTTCCAAGATCGTCAGGAGGTTGGTCACGCCTGGGTTCTCACTACCGCCCTCGGTAGCAGTCACCGCGCGCGCCAACTTCTTCTTGATCACATCCGGTTCGTCCGTGAGGTTGATGACGTGCTGGTCACCCAGGGACTTACTCATCTTCTTCTCTGGCTCGAGGAGGCTCATGACTTTCGGTACGGGGGTGAGGAGCTCCTTTGGTTCGGGGAAGAGCTCGCCGTACTTCGTGTTGAACTTCCGGGCAATCGTCCGCGTGAGTTCCACGTGCTGGATTTGGTCTTGGCCGACGGGCACACCGAAAGGCTTGTAGAGCAGGATGTCTGCTGCCTGCAGTACGGGGTAGGTGAATAAACCAACGTTGACGTTGTCCTTCTGTCGACTGGACTTGTCCTTGTACTGGGTCATGCGTTCCAGCTCACCTATGGGCGTGAGCGTGTTGAAGATCCAGGCGAGTTGCGTGTGCGCCGGGATAGCAGATTGCAGGAAGAGCGTGGACTTCTTTGGATCCAAGCCTAGGGCCAAGAACGTGGCAATGACCTCCAGCACGTCGGCCTGCTTCTGCGTGGGGTCGTAGTTCTCGGTGAGGCTGTGCAAGTCGGCAATGAAGAAGAAACACTCGTACTTCCCGGAGTTCTGTAGCTCGATGAAGTTCTTGAGCGAGCCCAAGTAGTTGCCCAGGTGGAGCTTCCCCGTAGGCTGGATACCAGAGATGATGCGCGGTTTGGCCATGGAGCCATTCTACCTTGCCTGTGCGTGAAACCAAAACCCCCGCCCTGGCTGGGCGGGGGAGTATGTCAGGTTTTTCGCTACTTACACGTCCAGGATGACGGGGATGACCATTGGTCGTCGCTCGGTTTTCTGGAAGAGGAACGTGCCGAGGTTATCCCGAACGCGCGCACTGAGGTACCCTTCGTTCGCCTGCGTGCGCGGATCTGTATCCTTCAGGAGCGCCTTCACTTTCTTCTTAATGTCGTCGATGAGTCGCGCATTCGTCTTCGCGTACACGAAACCGTTGGTAATGATGTTCGGCTCTCCCATGAGTTTCCCGCTGCCACGCTCTACCGTTGCAATGACGATGACCATGCCATCGCTCGCCAGGGTCTGCCGATCCCGCAGCACCACGTTCGACACGTCGCCCACGCCCAGGCCGTCCACGAAGACGTAGTCGGTTCGAACTTTCTGTGGCAGGAGCTTCGGCTTTCCCTTGGTGAACTCCAAGACGTTGCCGTTGTCTAGCACGAAGGTTCGGTCTTTCGGAAAGCCCTCGCGCACGGCGAGTTTCTGCGCTTCCTTGAGGAAGTAGTGGTTTGCGTACACGGGCAGGAAGAACGTGGGGTGGATTTGGTGCAAGACCGCGAGCATGTCCGCCGCTGTGCTGTGGCCGCTGGAGTGCACGTCCATGATGTCACTGTGGATGACGTTGTCCGAGAGGCGGTAGAGGTTGTCTTTCAGCCGCTGGATTGTGCGTTCGTTTCCAGGAATGACCGACGAGGAGAAGACAATAGTGTCCGTCTTGCGGATCTTCACCGATCGGTGGTTGCCGTTCACAATGCGGGAGAGCGCAGCGTTGTTCTCTCCCTGCGCGCCCGTGCAGAGCACGATGACCTTGCGGTCGGGGAAGTCACTTATTTTTTCAATGGGAATCATGAGTGCTTCGCGCACGGCAATGTAGCCCAGCTGCTTGGCGATCTCCACATTGTTCTTCATGCTGAAGCCATCCAGCGCAACTTTCTTCCCCATCTTCTGCGCGAATTCGAGGACGTGCTTGATGCGTTCCAACTGGCTGGAGAACGTGCCAATGATGATGCGGCCGGGTGCCTCGCGGACGAGCTTCTCCAAGTTCGCGTACATCACGCGTTCGGGAACGCGCTCCTTACTACTCATCGATCCCAGCGATTCGAGCATGAGGATGGTAGGCTTGGGCAGGTTGCGCAGCTGCGAGTATTCGATTTTTCGGCGGTTCACCGGGTCTTTCTCGTACGTCCAGTCACCCGGGTGGATGACCGTACCGTGCGGAGTTTGCAGGACCACGCCAACGGCATCCATGATGCTGTGGTCGACAGGGAAGAAGCTCACCTGGAACGCGCCGAGGCGAATTCTATCGGTCACGTTCTTAATGACGATGGAGCGCAGGCGCTTTGCCGCACCCTTCTGCACGTCTTCCATGCGGTGCTTCACCATGGCGAGCGTCAGCGGGCGGCCGACGACCGTGGGGTAGCCGAGCTTCTCCAGGAGTAAGCCAGCAGCGCCGATGTGGTCCAAGTGGCCGTGGCTGAAGATGACGCCGCGAATACGGCTCTCCTTCCCTTTCAGGTAGGAGAGGTTCGGGATGATGTAGTCAACGCCCGGCATGTCTTCCTCGGGGAACTGGACGCCCATGTCGAGGATGATGATGTCGTTGTTGTACTCGAAGACGGTACAGTTGCGGCCGACTTCTTCGTTACCGCCGATTGGGATGATGCGCAGGCAGCCCTTCGGCGGCAGGTTGACGTTGGGTTGAGGGGGGACGAACCGTGGTTGGTTCGTGTGCGGTCGATTTCGATTTCTCTGATGTTTTGACATTTGATGAGTAGGTATTCAGGAACGAGAGATGCAGAAATTCTGCGATGTGTTTTATTTTTTTTGCGGGGTTTGCCGTGAACCACTCGTCCTTCGGACTCGGGTACACGGCACGCACCAGTCGCCACCGTGTTATAACGAAAGGAGAGTTGGTGGCAGGGTGGCTTGCCATGCACCGGAGCCCGAGCCTTAGCGAGGGCGACTGGTGCGTGGTGCCGGAGAGAGGACTTGAACCTCCATGGGATTGCTCCCACACGGCTCTGAACCGTGCGTGTATACCAATTTCACCACTCCGGCCTAGTTGGGTGAGTAGCCGTTGCGCAGAATGGCTCGCAGCGTCGACTTGCCCTTCGTTGTCTTAAAGTACCGTTCACGTTTCTTAGCGTCTAGAGGGTTAACGAATGCCTCATAGAAAAGGAGCTGTACTGGTAATCGTTTGCTTGTAAACGGACTCCGACCATCACAGTGTTCTTTGTACCGACGTGTGAGGTCGTCAGTTTTGCCTGCGTAGAGCTGACCATTTCCGAGTTTGAGGATGTAGACGTAGTACATAGTTTTTGCATCCCGCACCACTGAAGGGTGCGGGATGCCGTGAACCCTTTAGTGGTTCACGGCAATTTCACCACTCCGGCTTAGTTTTCAAGCGCACGCACGCAACTTCGATCGTAGCTCGACGTGTTTTCGCGTGCTCGCTACCCTCAGTGTTGTACTAGGGCGCCCACTTCCAGGTGCGATCCGTCTTCACGTACCAGTCGTGCACGTTGAGGAAACGCTGCGTTGCCGCGAGGAGCGTCGGCGCACTCGTCGCGCGGAGGTTCACGCGTTGGGCAATGAGCGCGTAGCTCTGGTAGAGGAAGAGGGCAGGTGCCTCGTCAACCAGGATACGCGCTGCCGCTGCGTTCGCCGCAGCGCGCTTGTCCGCTGCTACGCTTGGTTGCCGGGCTTCGGTGAGCTTGGCATCTACTTCCTTGTTGTAGAAACTCGTCAGGTTCAAGCCTGGATCGAAGCTCTGCGTGGAGTGCCAGAATGGGTAGAGGTCGAAGTTGGCGTCGTACCGGTCTGAGTACAGGATGGCGTCGAACGCGCGGCCCTTGATGATGTCCTTGCCAATGACTGTTGGGTCTGCAACTTGGAGTTCAACGTTCGCACCCAGCTCTTTCCACTGCTCGACGAGTGTTTGCGCGGCACTGACGTACTCTGCCACATCGGGAACCACCAGGGTGAATTCCAACTTGACGCTCCCCCGCGCGTACAGGTCTCCCTCCTTCTTCCACCCCGCATCTTCCAGGAGTTTCCGTGCTGCATCCAGGTCTGCGCCGCGGGGAGCAGGAGACACTGCTTCGGCGCCCGGCATACCGGGGAGGAGCGGGCTGTTCGCTGCTGGTGCGTCTGGGCGAGCGCGGTCGATGACCTGAGCTTGGTTCGTTGCCGCCCGCAGCGCGAGTCGCACTTCTTTCCGCTCGAAGAGCGAGCGTTTCACGTTGAAGAATACGGACACCACTTGTGGGAGCGGGAGGATCTGCTGTGACGTGCCGCGCAGTGCTTTTGCCTTCGCGATGAGGTCGGTGCTCACCACGCGCACGCCATCTGCCTGCGAGCTGCTCACGGCTTCCACGGCTGCAACGCCGTCATCCACGAAGCGCAGGCGCAGGGTATCGATGCGCGCGGGCGTTGCGGCACTGGGGAAGCGCTCCAGGGTCATGCCGGTCACGCTCCCAGTCTTCTCCTTCTTGCGCACTTCCTTGAACTTGTACGGACCGTTGCCAATGGGCTTCACGTTGAAGTCGGTGGTGGTCATGGCCGCGGCTGGAATACCAGACCAGATGTGCGCGGGCAGGATGCCGAGCGTGAGGAAGGAGCGGAACACAGTGTCGGCGTTCTCCAGGGTGAAGACCACCGTTCGATCGTCAGCTGCTTCCACGCTCACGTCGCGCGCTGCTGTGTAGCGCGGGCTCGCCACGTTCGGGTCTTTCGCGAGTCCGACGGTGAAGACCACGTCCTGCGCGGTGAGCGGCTCACCATCGTGCCAGCGCAGATCGGGCTTGAGCGTCACGCGGTAGGTCTTGCCGTCGTTCGTCACCTCCACGTTCTCCGCGAGGTCATTTGTCAGCGTGCCATCTGTCTGGAGTCGTAGCAACCCGCTGAAGAGCAGGGGAACGAGGCTGGTGTCCAGGTCACTGCTCGCGAGCACTGGGTTGATGAATCGCGGCGCACCGACGACTGCCTCGGTGTAGCTCCCGCCCGTTGCTGGTTCGGGAATCCAGTGGCGGTTGACGTAGCGCACCACGAGGAGGGCAGCAGCGCCGAAGAGCGCGATGAGTGCAATCCGAAACACCCACCCCTCGCGGCGGCCGAGGTAGCGGAAGAGGTAGCTGAATTGCGCCCAGGATGGGATGCGCGAGTGGTTCAGGTGCTGGACGAGCGCTTGGTCGTGCTCAGCCGAAATGGTCGGTTCTGGGTGAGACCGTTGGGTGACGCGGCGGAGGAGCGCTCGGCCACGGGCGAGCAGTTTCGGGAGTGGGGTACGCACGAGGATTACGTCGTCTGGGTGCCGAGGATGAGCGTTGCTGCTGCCGCTCCCGCGAAGACCACGCCCAGCGCAATGGTTGCGTAGAAGAGAACGCGCTCTGCGCCGCGCTTGGTACGGTAGACGTTTCCCTCACCGCCGAAGACCGCGCCCAAGCCGCCGCCTTTCGCCTGGAGGAGCACGGTTATCGTGAGGAGCACCGCGCTGGTGATCTCAACGATCGCGAGAATTTTCTGCCAGTTCATACGTGGGTCGAAGCGTACAACGATGGGCAGCATTTGTCAAGCGTCGTGCGTGTGTCATACTACGAGTGCATGCGCACACACCCATCACCTGGGTTCTCGACCATCCTCGCACTTGCCATCGCTCTCGTCATACTCGGCGCAGCCATCGTTGGCATTCTCGCGTACGGTTCTGGTAACCAGCCCGCCATGCCAACGGTGAATGCGAGCGCGAGTACCAGCGACAGCATCGTCAAACTCATGTGCGCGCAAGATGCTGAGTGCGCGGCGTACTGCGGTCTGGACAGCTGCTACACGCCATTCTGCGATGGCACGAAGCACTGCGCGTGCAACTACACCTGCGAGCCCGTGCCCGCAGGCAACGCGGATACCTCTGCTGCCGTTACCGACTTCACGTCCTGCGCAGCTGCCGGTAACCCCGTGCAGGAGAGCTACCCGCGGAAGTGCAGTGCAGGTGGGGTAACGTTCACCGAAGTGCTGGCGAATGCGAACGGAAATGCAGCCTTGAACACCTATCAGAGTTCGAATACGAATACCGTTGTTAAAAGCACAACATTGCAAAAATTACGCACTGATGACCGATATGTCTACTACAGCGGATCCATCACTGTAAGCGGGAAGTATAAAGAGCTTGAGCCAACGACGCTGCTCGGCGGACAGTTGTGTTTCTACGCTGATGCGGAAACCGGCTACTTGATTCCACGTGACCCAAATCTGTGGGGAGAGGGGAATGCCGATACTCGTCTACCTTGGTTTTGCTTCAAGGATCAAGCCACTGCAAAAACCTTGTTTGGCATCAACGATGATGTTGTGTTTCGCGATACCGCAGTAGCATGCATTCAAGGAAAGGCTACGGTTGAGGTATCGAACTACGTGGTAGATAAATTAGAAAGTGAGGTTTTTGATACAGCAGAGCTGGGGAGCATTGTAGCCAAAGATGCCTTCACGACGTCGTGTGAGTAGGTGTGCTTCAAGTAGGAGTTTTCGTTAGCACTGTGCGAGACCCGAACTTCCTACGTCTTGGATTTGCGTTTTGCGTGTAAGGCCACAATCTGGAAAACCCGTTTGCCTTGAACGGCCATTTTTGGCTTCTTCTTTTTCTCGCGGCGCTTTACTTTCAGTTCGAGTTTTCGTTCCGCCTCGGTCATAGGTTAGTAAGAATTTTCTCCGCAAGCTTGGGGCCAACAACTTTTGCCAGGTCAGGCTCCGAAGCCTGGCGAATATTGGTCACCGAACCAAAAGCCTTGAGAAGTTTTTTCTTCATGGTCGGGCCAACACCGGGAATGGAGTCTAGAGCAGAACCGATGCTGGCCTTGCGGTGCTTGCCGCGGTAGCCCGCAATGGTGAAGCGGTGCGCTTCGTCGCGGATACGCTCAATGAGGAAGAGCCCGTCCGACGGGTTCGGCAACTTCACTGGTGGTTTGCCAGTGCGGAAGATCCTCTCCCGATCGCCTTGCTGCGGCTCGTGGGCATGGCCGGCCTTAGCCAACGCTACAATCGAGATTTCAATTTTGCCGAGCGCGCGCGTGACCACACCGAGCTGTCCAGCACCGCCGTCGAGAATGATGAGGTCGGGGAGTGGCCAGCTGTGCGTCGCATCGCTTGCGTGCGCATACCGTCGCGTGAGCATTTCGGCCATCATGGCCGGGTCATTGGAACCCTGCACCGTCTTTATGGTGAACCGTCGATACCACTTTTTCTCCGGCCGGCCATTGATGAACGTCACCATGCTTCCTGTGGCGTGCTCGCCCTGGACATTCGCCACGTCGTACGCTTCGATACGCTTCGGCGCATCAGCCAAACCTAGTGCGCTAGCCAGCTCACGCAAACCGCGTACTAAGCGCACGTCATCCCGTTCAAAGCTGGCTTTCTGCTGGCGCAGGAATTCCGCAGCGTTGAGCTCACTCACCTTCATGAGTTTCTTCAACCGGCCACGCTGCGGGATGAACGTTTCAGCATCAACTGCAGTGTGGAACGCTGGTGAGAGCGTGAGCGCAAAGGGTAGGGCGATTTTTTCTGGCGGGTCAGTCACTTGGCTGTAGAATTGCTCCATGAAACTCGCCAGCACATCGGCGGCTTGCTCGTCCTGCACGTGCTGTAAGAGGAAGGTTTGGCGGTCCAAAATTTTGCCATTCCGGATGAGCAACCGATTCACCGCTGCCAAGCTGCCGAGCGTAGCATAGCCAATGCAGTCCAGGTTCACGGCCGCGGGCAAAATTGCGTTCTGTGGCTGCATGAGCTTGTTGATGGCGAACACGCGATCGCGAGCCACGGCAGCTCTTTCGAACTGGCGTTTCCCACTCGCCAGTTTCATTTGCTTTTCGAGCTCCTTGCGAACATCCTTGGTGTCCCCCCGTAAAAAGCGCATCAGGTCGTTGATGAGTTTTCGGTACGCGGCTTTACTTGTTTCATCGGTGCCATGCCCCAGGCAGCGGTGCAGGTGGTACTCGAAGCAGGGCTTCTCTGGCGGGTTGCTGCAATTTTTGTAGGCAAAGATTTTCTTGAGCAGCTTGAGCGTGAAGTAGACCGCGCCGGCAGAAACGTACGGGCCAAAGTAGCGTGAGCCGTCTTTGGTCAGCCGTCGCACGGTGGTTACCGACGGGTAGTCTTCTTTGAGCGCCACTTTGATGTACAGGAAATTCTTATCATCCCGCATGACAATGTTGAATGGCGGGTGCAAGCTCTTGATCCGTGTCGTCTCCAGCATCAAGGCCTCCAGTTCGCTGCTCATGACGATGGTTTCGAGCCGGGCAATCCTGCCCACCATTATTTTTTTCGCGGGTGAGAGTGCGCTGCGTTTGGTGAAGTACGACGACACGCGGGATTTCAAGCTCGTGGCTTTGCCCACGTACAGCACCTCACCCTTCTCGTCGAAGAAGGTGTACACTCCGGGTTTTGCCGGGAGGGTTTGCAGTTGCCGGCGGAGGGACGGGGTCATGTGGGAAGTATAGCCCAGGCATTGGGGCTTGACCGCTCTTGACACTGGTGATACACTGCTCGCACTCTATTGGCTGATTTTTTCTCCGCTCCTCGAAATCCTCGGGGTTAGCAGAGGTACGCACAACCAAATGGCAGACGTCATCAAAATCCGCGGCGCCCGGGTGCACAACCTCAAGAACGTGTCCCTCGACATCCCGCGGAATGCGTTCGTCGTATTCACGGGCCTCTCCGGATCGGGGAAGTCGAGCTTAGCGTTCGACACCATTTACGCCGAAGGCCAGCGTCGGTACGTGGAGTCACTGTCTGCGTACGCACGTCAGTTCTTGGGTCTCATGGACAAGCCGGACGTGGATCAGATTGACGGCTTGTCGCCGGCCATTGCCATTGACCAGAAATCGGTGAGCCACAACCCGCGTTCCACCGTGGGCACGGTGACCGAAATCTACGACTACCTCCGCTTGCTCTACGCGCGTACCGGCACCCCGCACTGTCCGGTGTGCGGCCGCGAAGTGCAGCGCCAGACTACGGAGCAAATTCGCAAGCAGATCCTCACCTGGCCGGCGAGTACGCCCATCCTCGTGCTCGCACCAAAGGTGCGGGACATGAAGGGCGAGCACAAGCACGTGTTCGCTGAAGTGCGGAAAGCCGGGTACGTGCGCGTACGGCTGGATGGCATTGTCACACCCTTGGATGAAGCCGAGCGCCTGGAGCTGGACAAGAAGCGCAAGCACAGCATTGACGTGGTCATTGACCGGCTCACGCTCGGGCCAGAGTTGGACAAGCAGCGCCTTGCGGAATCGCTCGAAGCAGCGAACCGTATTGGGAAAGGCCTGATCATCATTGGCAAAGTGACTCCGGAAGGGAAGAAGGTGAGCGACACGTTGTTCAGCCTGCAGTACGCGTGCGCCCACGACGGCACCAGCCTGCCACCCATTGAGCCGCGCAACTTTTCGTTCAACGGTCCGCACGGTGCGTGCCCCGACTGCACCGGCCTTGGCACGAAGCTGGAAATTGACCCCGAGCTCGTCATCCCGAACCCCAAGCTCTCCGTGGCTGAAGGCGCCATCCGGCCGTGGTCGCGCAGCGCGTCGAACCAGACCTGGTACATGCGCGTCGTCGAGGCCGTGGCGCGTGACCTGAAGTTCAGCTTGCGCACGCCCGTGAAAGACCTGCCGAAGAAGGCCGTGGATGCCATCCTGCGTGGTACGGGCGACCGGGAGTACGACGTGAACAATAACTCCGGCGCCGGTAAGGTGCGCGCGTTCATGACGAGTTACGAAGGTGTCATTCCCAACCTCATGCGCCGGTACAAGGAGACAGATTCCGACTACATCCGCGCGGAAATAGAGCGGTACATGCGCGTGTGGCCGTGCCCGACGTGCAAGGGCAAGCGCCTGAAGCCCGAGGTGCTGGGCGTGACGGTTGCTGGCAAGAGCATTGCTGACGTGACGTCGTTCACCGTGGAGAAAGCGAACACCTTCTTCAACCAGCTGGCGAAGCCCAAGGCGCTCACCGATCGCGAGGCGATTATTGCCAAGCAAATTCTCAAGGAGATACGCGCCCGCCTAGGCTTCCTCCAGAACGTCGGGTT
>JBGSPR010000008.1:0-7925 GCA_041738495.1 Patescibacteria group bacterium | reverse complement strand
GGTTGAGCAGGTCTTCGAGCGATGCGTACGGACCATTCGCCTTGCGTTCGTGCACGATGGCTTTCACCACGTTCTCCCCAACGTTCTTGATTGCATTCAAGCCAAACCGGATGGTACGGGTCGGCTCTTTCGTTGCGGGGTTGTAGACAGCGGTGAAGGTGGAGTAGCTCTCATTAATGTCTGGCGGGAGGACCGTGATGCCCATGTGTCGGCACTCGTCAATTTCAATGGCAATGCGGTCAATGCTGCCCTGGTCGCCCGTGAGGAGTGCGGCCATGAACGCTTCGGGTTCGTTGGCTTTGAAGTATGCTGTCTGGTAGGCGATGAGTGCGTAGCACGCGGCGTGCGAACGGTTGAAGCCGTAGCGAGCGAACGGCTCGATGAAGTCGAATATTTTCTCGGCTGTTTTCTTTTCGATGTGGTTCTTCACGCAGCCAGCAATGAACTTCTCCCGCTGCTCAGCGAGGAGCTTGGCAATTTTCTTACCCACGGCTTTGCGCAGCACGTCCGCCTCGCCCAGGGTGAATCCCGCGAGGTCGCGGGCGAGCTCCATGATTTGCTCCTGGTACACGGCCACGCCGTAGGTCTTCGCGAGGCTCTTCTCCAGTTTGGGGTGGATGTACGTCACCTCCTGCTCGCCGTGCTTGCGAGCGATGAAGTCCGGAATGAACTCCATCGGACCAGGTCGGTACAGGGACACCATGGCAATGAGGTCTTCCAGCTCAGTGGGCTTGAGTTCCTTGAGGTAGCGGCGCATGCCGCCAGATTCAAATTGGAACACGCCGGTGGTGTGCCCAGCCTGCAGGAGAGCGAACGACTTCACATCATCGAGCGGGAGGCGATCGAGGTCGTACGTCTTCCCGCGTCCTTTCCGCGCGATTTCTATAGTCTGCTCGAGAACGGTGAGGTTCCGCAAGCCGAGGAAGTCCATCTTCAGCAATCCCAGGTCTTCAATGGGGTGGAGCGAGTACTGGCTGATGATCGTCTCGTCATCCGGCTGGGCGTGCTGGAGTGGGACGTGGTCGACGAGTGGGTCCTTGGTGATGACCACGCCGCACGCGTGCACGGACGCGTGGCGCGCAACGCCTTCTAACTTCTGCGCGGTCTGCAGCAGGCGCCGACCATCTTCGTCATTGTCCGCTATTTCCTTGAGTTCTGGAATGGTATCGAGCGCTTCCTGGAGCGTGGTGAACATGGGAATGAGCTTCGCCACCCTGTCGCAGTACGTGTACGGGAAGCCCAGTGCACGACCAACATCCCGCACCGCTGCGCGCGCTGCCATTGTCCCGAAGGTGATGATTTGCGCCACGTGGTCGTGGCCGTAGCGTTCGCCAACGTAGTGCAGCACGTCGTCACGCCGCACGTCGGCGAAGTCCAGGTCGATATCTGGCATGGAGATACGCTCGGGGTTGAGGAAGCGCTCGAAGAGCAGGTCGTACCCTATGGGGTCGACGTTCGTGATGTTCGTGAGGTACGAGACGATTGAGCCGGCAGCTGACCCGCGGCCCGGACCCACCACGACCCCGTGCTCCTTCGCCCAGTTGACGAAGTCTTGCACGATGAGGAAGTAGCTCGCAAAACCCGTTTTCTCAATGACGCTCAGTTCGTACTCCAGGCGCTGCAGCACAGCTGGGTCGCGCTCGCGTCCTGGGTACCGTCGGGGGATGCCTTTCTCGCTGAGTTTCCGCAAGAACGATTCGGCGGTTTCACCCGCCGGGACCTCGAAGTGGGGGAGCTGCGTTTTGCCGAGCTCCAGCTGAACGTTGCACCGTTTGGCAATGGCGAGCGTATTCGTGATAACCTCGGGGTGATCGGGGAACGCTGCGGTCATTTCCTCGGCAGTGCGCATGCTCACGTCGACGCCTGTGTACGACATGCGCTTGGGGTCGTCTACGGTCGTCTTGGTCTGGATGGCGAGGAGCACATCTTGGATTTCGGCGTCCTCTTTTCGTAAGTAGTGTACGTCGTTCGTTGCAACGACGTGGAGGGCATGCTTCTCCGCGAGTTTGAAAATTTCCTCATTCACCCTCACCTGGTCCGGAATGTTTGGATGCGATTGCACTTCGAGGTAGTAGTTCTCCCTACCGAATGTGGCGACGTGCTTCTCAACCACCTCATCTGGAGTGGCGTTCACCTTCCCCAGAATGGCGTTTGCAATTTCACCCTGCAGGCACGCCGACAAGGCGATGAGTCCCTCGCTGTGCTTCCGCAAGAGGTCGTGGTCGACGCGTGGTCGGTAGTAGAACCCCTCCAGGTGCGCGGTCGTGACAAGCGCGATGAGGTTCTTGTACCCCGTGAGGTTCGTGGCGAGGAGGACGAGGTGGAAGGGGCGCTCGTCCACGCGTGGCTCCTTGTCGTGGAGGGTTCGGCGGGCGACGTACGTTTCCACGCCAATGATGGGTTTGATCCCAGCCTTGGTAGCTTTCTGGTAGAACTCCACAGCGCCGTACAGCACGCCGTGATCCGTGAGCGCTACTGCTGGGGCATTCTGCGCCTTGGCAAACGCAACGAGCTCGTCAATTTTTGGCAAGCCGTCGAGGAGGGAGTAGTGCGAGTGCGCGTGGAGGTGGACGAAGGACATTGGGTATGGAGTATACGCTGACTGTAGGGCAGGATGGCAGGAGCGTAAAGTGGCTTAGGCGGTTTTAAAAAAGTACGAAATTCTGAATACGAATATCGAAATACAAATGAAGTACGAATGTCCAAATGGCGGCTACTCTCGCCTCTACGTACTTCGGATTTCGAATTTTTCCTACTCCTCCAGGTCGTCTCCAGGTGCAGCGGACTTCTTCTTCTTTCGGTTCTTCACAAACCCCGTTACGTCGCTAACCACGCGCACGATGCTCGCCAGGGCAGACGTCGATGACGTGACTTTGCTCTGAATGGTGTCCAGGAATTCTCCAATGTGCTCGAGTCGTGCCTTCACCCCCTCGAGCATTTGGCGGAATTCCTCAATTGCCTTGTACAGGTCTTTGACAATCTGCACTAGGTAGTAGAGCAGCCACATGGTGAAACCGCCAACCCCCAGGAGGACGATAGCAATGACGATGTTCAGGATGTCTCCAGTATCCATAGGTGTAGAGTATAGCACGTTCTGGCATGCACGGCGGGAGACCGCTATACTGCCCACCATGGCAGACCAGGTTTCCGATTTCGGCCTCAAGCTCAACTACTGGTACCTCACGAACCGCGAGCAGCTTCGCAAGTGGTGGGTCCTCGTCTTGCTGGCGCTCGACATCTTCCTCCTCGCGGCGACGCTCACCCAGGGGGCTCTCCTCCTGTTTCGATTTCGTGACACGAGTGACGTCGTTGGCACAGTTGCGGCATCCACGCAGGATGTGGCGCAGGCTGAAGCGCGCGTCAAACCCACCACCCTCGTCCAGGGGTCTGCAGTTGTTACTCCGCGGGGAAACCAGCGCTACGATTTTTCCCTCCGCCTCGAAAATCCGAACACGACGTGGCACGCAGTTGTTGACGTGCAGTTTGTGAGCGGGTCGCTGCAGCTCACGCCCGTGCGCGTGGTGCTCCCGCCGAAAACTGTTCGCTACGCGCTCGCGCTCAACGTGCAGAGTGAAAGCGTGCCGCAGGCAACCTCCCGTCTCGAGAGTACAACCTGGACCCGCCTCACTCCTGCCGAAGCTGCAGAGACGTTCGACGTCCGCGCGACAGGTATTACCATCGGCGTGCGCACGCTCGTGACCGGTGATAACCAGCAGCGCACGGTCACCCAGGTCACCGGCGTACTGCAGAACAGCACGCTCGAGGCGTTCGAAGCAATTCGCATTCCCGTCATACTCACGCGCGGAAATGCTACGGTTGGCGTGGGGAGCACCATCATCTCGCGCATCGAGGCCGAATCTTCGGTGCCATTTTCCGTGGAGTGGAACACGGTTATCCCGAACGTCGAGAAGGCAGACGTCATTCCCGAGGTGCACCGTGGTTTGGTAGCTCCGTAGGGGCGTATGGCACGCCTGCACGTTCGCGCGCTCTCGCACGTCGATTGGGTGCTGCTCGGCGCCAGCACAATCCTCGTCATCGTTGGCCTTGTCGCGCTTGCGAGCGTGACCGTTGCCAAGTCTCCACCGGATTGGAACACCTTTCTGCGGCAGTTAGTATTCCTCGGTATTGGATCGACGCTCTCACTCATCGCGACGCTCATCGACTACCGCACCGTCCGCGGCTTCAGCAGCATTGCCTACATCACGGCTGCCGCGCTCCTCATCGGGGTGCTCATTTTCGGCACGACGATACGTGGCACCACTGGGTGGTTCGTCTTCGCCGGGGTGAGCTTCCAGCCCGTCGAGTTTGTGAAAATTCTGTGGGTCGTTGCCTTCGCAGCGTACCTCTCCCGCTACGCGCGCGCGTTCGATCAGTGGCGCCATTTGGCGATCAGTGGCGCGTTCGCGTTGGGGCTCGTCATTCTCATCCTGCAGCAGCCAGACCTCGGGTCTTCGCTCGTGGTCGCGGGCACGTACGTAGGGCTCCTCCTCACCGCGAATGTCCGACGCTCGCAAATCCTGCTCCTCGCCAGCCTCCTCGTCGTCGGGTCGGTGCTGAGCTACGCCTTCCTGCTCCAGGACTACCAGAAAGATCGCATTCGCGTGTTGGTCAACCCAACCGCAGAGGATCGATTGGAGAGCGGCTACAACGTTACGCAGTCAATGATTGCCGTTGGATCAGGGCAGCTGTTCGGGCGCGGTTTCGGGCAGGGGACGCAGAGCCAGCTCAACTTCCTCCCCGAGCAGCAGACTGATTTCATCTTCGCCGTGCTCGCAGAAGAGTTTGGCTTCGTGGGTGTCTTGGTGCTGCTCGGCGGTTTCGCGCTGGTGCTCACGCGCAGCATCCGCATCGCCCAGCAATCGCGTGATGACTTTGGTGCCTTCCTCTGCACCGGCATTAGTATTGGGTTCGCCATCCACCTCCTCATCAACGTTGGGATGAACATGGGGTTGGTACCAGTGACGGGTATCCCGCTGCCGTTCGTGAGCGCTGGGGGGAGTTCCCTCATAGCGAGTCTCATTGGCGTGGGACTCGTGCAGAGCGTCGCCGTGCGCCGTCAGCTCCCCGGCGCGTAAGCAGTGAGCGGCTGCGGTGTTGACCGGTGATCGGTAGAATGGTATAGTCGCTCTGCTTTCCAGATGGCCCGTTGGGCCTTTTCTCTATAACGTTGATTCGCAGGCTCCTATGACCCTCCAGCTCTCCGCAACGACCCGCACTGCTAGCAAGACTGAACGCACGAAACTCCGCACCAGTGACCTCATCCCCGCGGTCGTGTACGGCCACGGCATAGCAAACCAGAACGTTGCAGTTACCCGCGCTACGTTTGAGAAAGTCTACCAGCAGGCGGGCGAATCAACGCTCGTCGACTTGGTTGTGGAGAAGGGGGGAGCGGTTCCCGTTCTCATCCAGGCGGTTGATCGTCACCCTACCTCTGGCCTGCCGCTGCACGTAGATTTCTACCAAGTCCGCATGGACGAGGCGATTACCAATGACGTGCCCTTGGTGTACACGGGTGAGTCGAAAGCCATGAAAGAGCTGGGCGGGATTTTGGTGAAGAACGCGGATACCCTGAAAGTGAAGTGTTTGCCGAAGGACCTCCCCTCCGAGCTCCACGTCGACATCAGCGCGCTCGTTGACTTTACCTCGCGCATTGCCGTGGCGGACATCGCCACGCCACCCGGCGTAGAAGTTCTGGCAAAGTCTGATGAAATTATCGCCATCGTTGAGCCGCCGCGGTCGGAGGAGGAGCTGAAGGCACTCGATGAGAAGGTGCAGGAGAATGTCGAGACAGTAGAGAAGGTGGAACAGAAGAAACCGGCTGAAGACGAGGGCGACGAAGAAACGAAGAAGGAAGCTAAACCTGCCTAGCGTATGCCAGAGAAGCTCACCGACCGGCCTAGTGACTACACGTTCGGCAAGCGGAAGCTTCGCTGGCCGTGGGTTGTAGGCGCGGGAGTTCTCGCGCTCGCCATCATTGCAGTTGGTGGCTATCTCACGTTCCGCAACAGCAACGCAGTGCCAAGTGACGAGCCAGCGGGCTCGGGTGAGGACACCCCCACAACCACGGCACGCGTTCTTGACGGTGTGCTCGTCGATGCGGATCGGGCGAACTACTTGCCACTCGCGGTCATCATCGAGAACCACTCCTCGGTACGGCCCCAGAGCGGTCTCGGCCAAGCCGGGGTGGTTTACGAAGCGCTTGCGGAAGGCGGCATCACCCGTTTCCTGGCCGTGTTCGCAACGAATGGTGACGTCACTATTGGACCGGTTCGGTCAGCGCGACCGTACTTCGTCCAACTCGCACGGGAGTACAACGGCTTGTTCGTCCACGCCGGTGCCTCGCCACAGGCCACTGACGCTATTGCCACGACGAAAATTCTGGACTTCAACCAGTTCTTCCGACCGTACAACTTCTACCGCATTACCGGGCGCGCGCGCGAGCACGCTCTCTTCACCGATTTGCGACGATTGGAGCTGGGCAGGAAGGACATGGACATCGCAGACAGTGGGTCGTTCACGAGCTGGACCTACAAGGATGACGCGCCTGTTGCATCGCCTTCAGTCAAACCCATTACCATTGATTTCTCCACGTCCAGCTACAAAGTGTCCTACGCGTACGACGCCGCGGGCAATCGGTACGTCCGGAGCCAGGGCGGCACCGTGCAGAAAGATAAGAACGACGGCTCATCCCTTGCCCCGAAGAACGTTGCCATCGTACTCACGAGCTCGAGTCTCTACGATGCACTCCGCCGCAACATAACCGTGGTAGGCGAAGGGAAGTTGCTCCTCTTCCGCGATGGAGAGGTCGTCACCGGAACCTGGAAGAAACCATCAGCGGAATCCCGTCTGCAATTTTTGGATAGCACGGGCGCACCACTCGCACTCAACCGCGGCCAGACGTGGGTAGAAGTCGTCGACGTCGCGGAGAAGTTTGTTACCTACTAAACTCTCTCGCCCTTTAAGGAGGAAAAACATGCCAGTACAAAAGAACGCACCGAAGGCCGCGTCGCGAAAAGCTGCGACGCCTGCAAAGCCACAGTCAGTTATCCCGAGTAGCGACGCGCCGAAAATTGCGCCGAGTAAAGCACCTGCCCAGCCGCAGGGACCGCTCGGACTCGCGCCCCTCTCGCACCACCACTGGTCACGCTGGACGTACTTAGTTCTCGCTGCAGTTGCTGCGGTCACGTTGGCATTCGGCACGTTTGCCTTCGTTCGGTTTGGCGGCAGCGATGACGCACCGAGTGAGACCACCCCGACGCCCCAGGCTGCAGCACCGGAAGTGCCATTCGATCCAGATTTGGCGGGTGGTAACCGGAACGCACACGGTCACAACTACCCCGTGGCAGTCATGATTGACAACCACAGCGCCGCTCGTCCGCAGTCGGGTATCCAAGCTGCGTCTGTCGTGTACGAGGCGCTCGTGGAAGGGGGCATAACACGCCTCATGGCCGTGTACGACCAGGGTGAGATTACCCAAATTGGTCCTGTGCGTTCGGCACGCCCGTACTTCTTGCAGTGGCTGGCAGAGTACGATGCTGCGTACGCCCACGCCGGTGGCTCGCCGGAAGCGCTCGCAGGCATTCGCCAAGACCGCGTGCACGACATCAATGCCATTGGCAATGCGGCGAAGGCGTTCAGTCGTGACCGCTCCCGCCCGGCACCGCACAACCTCTACACTACGTCGTTCGCTATGTTCCTGGCCACTGAGGCGAATGAGTTGAAGTACAGTGATGCAGACATCACGCCGTGGACATTTGGAACGACACTCGCCGCCGGGACGCCGGCCAAGACGGTGACGATGAATTTTTCCGGGAGCGCCAAGGGTTCGGAAGTGCGCTACGCCTACGACAGCGGCCGGCAGCAGTGGCTGCGCAGTCAGGCTGGGCAGGCGCACAACGATCGGCTCACCAGTAAGCACGTTGGCG
>JBGSPR010000074.1:0-10438 GCA_041738495.1 Patescibacteria group bacterium | reverse complement strand
GAGCTGGAGCAAATTCGCGGTGTGAATTGCAGCCTCATCCTGCGCAACCTCCTCATCCGCGGGCTCATTGAAGCGCGGTACGAGAAGGCGAAGGCGACGACCGTGTACGACGTGACGCACGAGTTCATGCGCTTCCTCGGCATCGCTGAGGTGCAGGAACTCCCTGACTACGCTACACTCCACTCACACGAAACGCTCCTCAAGCTCCTCAACCCCAATGCCGACGAAGCGCCAACCACGCAAACGACTGTCTAGAGCGCGGCACGCCCTGGCGATGCTCGGGTTCTTCATCGTGGGTGGTATTCTCGCCGGCTGCATAGCCCTCACCTACGTTTTCGTCCTGCTGCCATCGCGCGCGCTCCAGCAGCCCTCGGTGGCAGGCGCGGTTGTCGTTCCCTGGGAGAAACCCGTCATGCGCCCAGGCGCTCCCGCAGCTCCGTCCGTAGCAAGTGCGAGCGGGGTGCTGGTAGATGTTGATTCGGGTGAGGTGCTGTGGGCGAACAACGCGCACGCCGTTCGGCCGCTCGCCAGTCTCACGAAGCTCGCGACGGTTGGCGCGTACATTGCGAGTCGGCCCACGCTGGAAGCTACGCTCACAATTCCTGGAACGTTCGACACCGATGGTATTGCTGATGTGGTGGAACCGGGCACCTCGGTGAGCCGTTTGCGCATTCCATCCGGAACCGTGGTCACGCAGCGCGACCTCCTCGCGGCGACGCTCGTGGGGTCTGCGAACAACGCAGCGCGGACCCTCGCATCGTTACTCGGGGAAGGCGCGACGAGCACCGTGCAGTCCTACGCAGTATCGACGGGCGCACGAACGACGCGCATCCTGGAACCTACCGGCCTCAATCCTGCAAACGTTGGGAGCGCGATCGACGCGATGCTCCTAGCACACGCGGCGTTCCGCACACCTGTGGTGAGCGAGCTCGCCAGCGAGCAGGCCTACACTATTGCCGGCAGGTACCGCGTCGTGAGCACGAATCGCCTAAACCCCCAGGGTGCGTACAACGTCCTCGCCGCGAAGACCGGCTACCTGGTGGAAGCCGGGTACAACTTCGCCGTCCAGGCAGAGCAGCAGGGCCGACGCCTGCTCCTGGTCACGCTGGGTTCGCCATCGAGCGACGCGCGGTTCACGGGTGCGGACGCGCTCCTGCAGTGGGCGTACGCGCAGTTCGACTGGATTCCCCAGTACTAAGCGGAATGTAGCCGCGGCGAGCAAAACGCGGTATGCTTAGCGTATGAAACCTATCGTGGTTGGGAACTGGAAGATGAACATGACGCCGAGCGACGTGCCGGAGTACGCGCGCGTGCTCCTGGAACGTCCCGAGCCGCTCACCCAAGCAGAGGTGGTCATCTGCCCGCCGCACCCGCTCCTCCCCGCGGTGGCGCAGGCTTTTGCTGGCTCACCCGTCCGCTGGGGTGGGCAGAACGCGCACTGGGAAACGCACGGTGCGTTCACCGGGGAAGTCTCCATGCCCATGCTGGCCGACCTCGAGTGCCGCATGGTGCTCTGCGGCCACTCGGAGCGACGACGCTTCAACCGGGAGACCGACGAAGACGTGAGTCGCAAAGTGCAGCAGGCCGTAGCGCACGGCATCGTGCCCGTCTTGTGCGTGGGTGAGACCTACGAGCAGCGTCACCTGCAGCAGCAAGACGTGGTCGTGCTCGAGCAAGTCCGGCGGGGGTTGCGTCTCCTCTCCGCGTTCCCGTCGCTCTCCCTCATGGTGGCGTACGAGCCGGTGTGGGCCATTGGTACTGGCCAGGCGATCGAACCTTCCGATGCCCTGGCAATGTCCAAGCTCATTCGCAGCACGCTCCGCGAGGTTCTGCCCACCGGCGCCGATAGCGTTCCCATTCTCTACGGTGGGAGCGTGACTCCGCTGAACGTTGCGAGCTTCGTCGACACAGAGGTGGTGAGTGGCGTGCTGGTTGGCGGCGCGAGCCTCGACGCTACCACGTTCCACCAACTCATCGCTCAGCTCCTGTAGCGTATGCTCACGCACATTCGCGAACTCGTCCACGATGCAACGGCGCGGAATTACGCGGTCGGTGCGTTCAACGTAGAGAACGTGGAGACGACGCTCGGAGTTATCCACGCTGCCGTACAGGAGAAGTCGCCGGTCATCCTGCAGGTGTCGGAGACCGCCATCGCCTACGCTGGTTTGCGCGTCATCACGAGTATTGTGGAACACGTCGCCCGAGATATTGCGGGCGACATTCCGGTGGCGCTGCACCTGGACCACGGGAAGACGTTCCGCTCGGTCGCAGCGTGCGTGCAAGCCGGTTTTTCGTCCATCATGATGGATGCGTCGGACATGCCCCTGCAGGAGAACATCATTCTCACGAAGCAAGCAGTAGACTACGCGCACGGCAAGGACGTGTGGGCGCAAGGTGAGCTCGGCGTGGTGAAGGGCCTGGAAGAAGCGGCAACACTCAGCGAGCGCGAGCCGTTCATGACGAAACCACATGAGGCCAAGCAGTACGTACGTGAAACGCAGGTGGACACGCTCGCTGTTGCTGTGGGGAACGTCCACGGCGTGGTGAAGCTGCGGAAGGGTATGACGCACAGTTTGGATGTGGAGCGGCTGGACGAGATCCGTCGCGTGCTTCCGGAGACGCCGTTCGTCCTCCACGGTGCCTCTGGAGTGAGTGCCGAATCCCTCAAGGAGGCAATCCACCACGGCATACGCATTGTGAACATGAACACCGAGCTCAAGCTGGCATTCGTCGGGGCGCTCCGTGCTACGCTGCAGGATGCACCCGATGCCTACGACCCGCGCGAAATTTTCAAACCCGGCATTGCGGCAATCCAGGAGCTCGTTGCTGGTAAGCTGCGAACCCTGCAGAGCACTGGGAAAGCGAATCACTAACCCTCACCTTCACGCACATCGTATGCCTACGCGCGTTGCTATTAACGGTTTCGGTCGCATCGGCCGCATGGCGGTGCGAGCGGGCTGGAAGAATCCCAAGCTCCAGTTCGTTGCCATCAATGACCTCACCGATGCGGCGACGAACGCCCACTTGCTGAAGTACGATACAGTCCACGGGAAGTTCGACGCTCGTGTGGTGGTCAAGGGTTCGGCAATTACCGTTGGTAAACACCGCATGGAAGTACTCGCCGAGAAGGATCCCACCAAGCTGCCCTGGGCGAAGCTCAAGGTAGACGTCGTGCTGGAGTGTACGGGTCGGTTCACGAAGCGCGAGGATGCGGCGCTGCACGTGAAGGCAGGAGCGAAGAAGGTGATTATCTCTGCGCCAGCTACGGATGTCGATGCGACCATTGTGCTGGGCGTGAACGATGCGGAGCTCAAGCGGAAGCCGCAGGTTGTTTCCAATGCGTCCTGCACCACGAACTCCCTCTCACCTGTCGCGCTCGTCATGGAGAAGTCATTTGGCATCGATCGGGGGATGATGAACACCATCCACTCGTACACCAATGACCAGCGCATCCTCGACCTCCCACACAAGGACCTCCGCCGGGCGCGGGCTGCGGCGCAGAACATTATTCCAACTACGACGGGGGCAACGAAAGCTGCTGCAAAAACACTACCGAGCCTCAAGGATCGCATGCAGGGGATTAGCTTGCGCGTGCCTACGCCTTGCGGGTCAATTACCGACTTCGTCTTCGTGGCGAAGCGCGCGCCAAAAGATGCTGCCGAGGTGAACGCCGTTCTGAAGAAAGCCGCGAGCACGTACCTCAAGAACATCATGGAGTTCTCCATGGATCCGCTAGTCTCCAGCGACATCGTGGGCAACCCTCACTCGGCAATTGTCGACGGGCTTTCCACGCAGGTGAATGGCAATTTAGTGCGCGTCATGGCCTGGTACGACAACGAGTGGGGGTACAGCTGTCGGTTGGTGGAATTGGCGGCAAGGATGTAGGCCTTGATTCATCAGGAATAATTCGCTAGCCTACAAACCTGCACGAATGTGTGCACCGGGGCGCTATCGTCTAGCCTGGTCTAGGACACTTGGTTCTCATCCAAGAAACTCGGGTTCAAATCCCGATAGCGCTACCAAAGTTTCGGCGGTACCATAGGTAGCGGTGAAACTTTGCGGTCGGGATTTGAACGGGTGCGACCCATCGGGAGCACCCCGGGCCGAAGGCCAAATCCCGATAGCGCTACCAGGATAATCGCCAGCACCAACAGGTGGTGGGGAATTCTGATTTGTTAGGGTAATTCGTACTGGCCACTTTACGAACCCTGTCGCAGTGCTAGGCTGGGGGTATGCGAGAAGGATTTGAACAAGACATGCAGCAGTACGGCGCACTCGCGCGGGCAGAGCAGCGCTCGGTAAACCAGTTTTCGGACGATCTCATTACCGAAGAAGTTGACGCCCTAACCCGGAGGTTTTCCCAGCAGCACCGCACGACCATTGCGGCAGAGCAGAGTGTCTACGCCCTACAGCGCCAGAAGCAGGAGATTGTTGCCCGCCTGCACGTCGAGCTCCGGGCAGTTGACGATCCTGAAGCACGCAGGGAAATTCCATCCACGGCGTGGCAGGTGACCGAGGACGTGGATGGCAGTTTTCGCGCATCGCATGGTGGCCAGGAGGTTCCCGTTACTGCTGGAGACCTCATGACTGATGGCGACTGGGGAATCGCGTACGACCTCGATTCGGCTATCGACCGGCGTACGCGGAAGCGGTACGTGCTTGAGCGAGCCAAGCAGCAGCTCGGCCAGTTGCTTGATCAGCAAATTTCTGCAACGGAGGTAACGAGTTACAAGAACGACGCGTGGAAGCGCAAGGCCTACGAGAGCTTCATGGCTCAGCCGGAGCGCCGAGCCGAGCAGCTCGGCGTCGTTGCCGAGAAGATGGTTCGGTCATTCTTAGAGAAGCTCACGTACGACTACCCCGACCTTGACTTCACGGTGGAGCGCGCGGATACGTTCCAGGATGTTGAGGAGAAGATAGACTTCCTCATCCACCGCAAGAGCCGAACGCGTGCCGTAGACGTTGAAGTTCCGGAGAAGCACGCAGAAGGCGTACAGTTCACCATCAACCCCACGAAGGCTGTTGCCCAGCACAAGCGCGAGCAAATCGCTCGCGTGCTCGATGACGCGCGTCGTCGTGAGCACATAGATGACATTGTTCTCGTGAGCATGCCAACCCAAGATTTTGCCGAGACCTACGAAACGTGGAAGCAGTGGCGGCAGCCTGGTGGCCCAGAGAAGAACTGGGATCCCGAGGTGAAGGAGAGTATTTTTCGGAACGTCCTCGCCGGGCTCTTCACTGCCGAAGAACTGGATGCCCAGTGGCAGCGCGTTGCGGGTACGGCTCGCAGCGCAGCGTAGTGGAAAAGAAACACCGCTCACAGTGTGCGAGCGGTGCAAAGGTTCGGTATGACCAGCGGTGGCTAGAACATGGACGCGGGGAAGCGGGTACCGGGCTTCTCGGTGAATCCGAGATACTCGACTCCACCCTCCTGCGAGACATCGGCAACGTGGACCGTTGCGTTGTCGAAGGCGGTTCTCATCCGTTCAGGAACGGTGAGGATTTCGCCCTTTCGGAACCTTGTCGGTTCCGCATTACGCGAGAGCATTTTTCCTAAGAACTGCATGTGACCTCTGTGTGGTTGGTTTCATCACCCAGTCGTGGAGTGACCGAGTACCGTAGGGCAACGCGTGCATTTTGTCAAGACCACAAGCAAAACCCCCGAGAAAACTCGAGGGTCTTGAAGGTGCGGTGCTGTCTCAGTCGAAGTAGTCCGTCACCGCGAATGTGAGGCCGGTGTCTTTGGTGCGATCCTGGATGGCCTTGATCACCTTCTTGTTCGTGCAGATGTCATCCTTGCACAAGCTGGTGTACGTCGCGGTTTCCACCAGGGTGACGCGTTCTTTCGGGTCGATCTGGGTTTTCCAGCCCGTCTTCTTGGTATCACCCTGGATGACCTGCAGGTTCTGCCGAATGTCGGATGGCACGATGCCGTCCACCACGATGATCACGTTCCCGTCGAGGTTGTAGCAGAACCAGATCTGCGATCCTTCCCAGTTGCTGTAGTAGACTTCGCCCCAGGCGATCGGCGACCCGCCGCAACTATCTATGGATTCCTGGACGAACGGCGGGTACAGGGTCGAGGTGTCCTGCGCCTGCGCGAGCGGCACGAGGAAGAGGACGGCCAGAAAGGCCACGGTGGTGATGAGCAGTTTCTTCATTTCGCATTCTCCTTGCGCTTTTTGGTGGTTTGGTTTTCCCAGCAATCTAGCGAAAACGAAGGGAAACGTCAAGAGGAAAAGAAAACTCCCGGGTGGGTACCTGGGAGTTTTCAAAAGGTCATTGGCCAGGGAGGCCGAACAACCCGGTCAGCGCGAGGGAGATACCACCCCAGAAGAAGAGTACTTCGATGAGGAAGCCAATGGGCGCCAGGGGGTGGCGACGCCGGCGGAGGTGGCGGTGTGGCTTCGTTACCGAGAAGGCAACGAGCACAGCACCAACGCCGATAGCTTCTAAACCGGCGGGAAAACCATACAATTCACTATTCATGACGAGATAGCGAATGGTCTGAGCGGTCGACGAAATCGCCAGACCGCTCGCGCTGCCAGGTTGGGAATGAACTGTGTTAGCAAAACACTATAGCGTCAAAAAGCAGCTTCGTCAAGGTGTACGAAAAAGAGCCAGTCCGGATGGGCTGGCTCTTTAAAAGAATGAGCTTACTTCGGTGCTCGCTCAGCGAAGATGAAGGCAATGAGACCGATGACTCCGCAGATGACCATGCCGGTGTGCCAGCCATTCCACGGTGGGTACACGACTGCTTCCCCGCTCAATGCAGTGAGTATAGGCACACCACTGAACGCGATAATCATCACTACTGCCCACGTACGTTTGGTGTTACGCATGTTTGCCTTTCCCTTGGTACAGACGATCGACAGACCGTACCGTTCCGGTGAGATTCTCGGCGAACCGCTTCGTATCGTCGCTGTGGTCCACGAGTACCTCGGTTTCAAATACCGAACGGATGGCGCAAACGAAGTCATCCTTGCGGAGCGCAGCGTCTGTACCCCCGGCGATAGCGCGGTTGATTGCCAGGTCTTTCGCCTTCTCGACGATGCTATCGTCGATCATCGCTCCGCTCACAATGTCGCGGAGTGCGAAGAGAACTGCTTCAGAACCATCAGTGCCTTCCACGGTCAGCTTGTACATTGCGTACGTATCCGAGAAGAGCTCTTCCGTCGCATAGGAAGCGAGCTCCTCCGAGGTCATACCCTCTGCGGGAATGTCCTTGAGGTAGATGCCGAAGATGCTCTGCGCCGTCGCCTTGTCTGGGCGGCCGACGTAGATTTTGCGGCTCACCCGTTTGCTGCGTACGAACGCTGGATCCAGGATGTCCTGCCGGTTCGTCATGGAGATGACGATGGCATTCGTTTGGTCAATCTGCGTGAGCGCAGTCTGGAGCAGCGTCTCCGACGAATCGGAACTGATGCTCATCCCACGCTTCTTCGCGATGCCGTCGACCTCGTTGATGATGACCAGCGCAGCGTAACCGTGCTGCTCTTCGAAGAGGTTTGCCAGCCGGAAACCGTAGCGCAGGAGTGCCTCCTGCTCGCCGACGAGCGACCGCAGCAGGTCGGGTGCATTGATGTAGATAATCCCATTCAACGCATCTTCCCCGTGCAGGTCGAGGTACATACTCATCACTGCTTCCGCAGTCATGTTCTTGCCACACCCCGGGGGACCGAAAAGAAGAAAGCCCTTTGCCGGGCGCTTCTTCATTTGCGCCATCAGCTTGGGGTATTTCAATGGGGTTTCAATGGCAGTACGGAGTTCAGCTTTCGCTTGCTCCTGCCCGCCAATGTCAGCCCACCGAATCGTCGGCCGCTTGTAGTATCGGAAGTCGACGTTGGTCGCGCCGAGATTTCGCAATACTGTGCGACCGGTGGCATCGAGAACGACCCGATGTCCAGTCTTGAGCGGCCGAGCGCCGGCATGGACGTAGACAGCTCTTTGAACGCCGTTGACGCTCACAATGCAGCTACTTTCCGTGAGGACTTGCTCCACGCTGGCGAGGTCACCCGTGTCGTTCCGCCACTCGGCTACACCAGCGAATCTGAACTGCTGGTCCAGTTTGACCGTATCTCCAACCTGAACATTGGCGTCGGTGGGGATGCCGATCTCCAAGACGCGAGAATCCAAGATAACGATGACGCTACGCTGCTCTTGTGGCAGGAAAGTGAGCATTCCTACTTCGATGTCAGCCCACGTCCCATCTTCGAAAAGAACGAATGCCACAGGTTCGTCAGCTTGGTTCACGGTGTACCCCGTACGATTCCGGAGAATTTCTTCTTCGTAGTCGTCGTGGATGCGTACGCGCTGGAGGGTCATGCTGCCGATCTCACTCGTGCGCGCGAGTACTTTCGTGTCGAGTACACCGAGGACCGGCACGTAGATGAACGACAGGCCATCGTCGATACTGTTCTCCACTTTTGCTAGCCGCAGTGATGTGCGGACAATGGCTTCTCGGTACTTCTGGATGAGCGGGTCTTCCACCTGAATATCCTGTCCCACATTGGAATCAACTTGACCATGAGACCGGGTATCTGAGGAAGCTTGTCGGATTCGGCGACCTAATCGTTCGGGGATTTCGTGGATGAGCTCCATAGCCTCATCCAATGCTCGAATGCCACTCGTTTCTTGGCCAGTGGGTTGTTGTTTCTTGTCGCTCGCCACGTTTTACCTACCTTTCTCTCTCTATATTCCTGATTGTTAATGTTCACGTTGACCAAGGACTATAGCAGATGATGAACGATCTGTCAATGCAGTTGGCTAAAAAGAAAAGCCGGTCTCTCTTAGTAGAGAGCCGGCTTTCTGTAAGGAGCAAAGGTAGCGACTACTTGATACGCAGGGTATTCATGTAGTCATCGATTTCGTTCACCAAATTGGTGAACCCCGGCTCACGTTTCGTCGACCGGTCGCGGTGTGCTGGCAAGTCGACGGGGAAATGCTTGCAGATGTACCCGGGATTCTTCGTCATTACGTAGATATCGTCGGCCAGGAATACGGCTTCCGGTATATCGTGGGTGACGAAGATAATCGTCGAGTGGAGCTTCTCCCAAATATCGCACAGGAGGAGCTGCATCTGGTGTCGGGTGTTGACGTCCAGGGCACCGAAGGGCTCATCCATGAGGATGATCCCCGGGTTGGAAATCAAGCTACGGGCGATCGCCACGCGCTGCAGCTGTCCACCGGAGAGCTGGGTATCCTTGGCGAATTTGTTCGCCTCGTTCTCCAGACCTACGAGTTGGAGCATCTGCATAGCGCGCTCGCGTGCCTCCACATCCGGTACGTTCTGGAAGCGCAGTCCGAGCATGACGTTTTCAAGGACAGTGAACCAGGGTAGTGATGAGTACTTCTGGAAGACCATGCCCACCACGTCGTGGCTCGTTCGCGGTCTTCCATTGATGAGCACCTCGCCAGAAGTTGGGGTTTGCAGTCCGGCGAAGTAGCGGAGAACCGTCGACTTCCCACAGCCTGACGGGCCGAGGATGACAATGGTTTCGCCTTGCTCGGGAATATCCTCGATGAGCAAGTTCACGTACTGGAGAACCCAGTTCTTTCCTCCATCATAGGTTTGGCAGACGTTACGAATTTCGATGACGTCTGGGAGGTTTGAGTTTTGGAAAACAATTGCTGACACGCAAACCTCCTTCCTACTGGTACTTGTGTTTGAGGGTGAATTTGTCCAGGAACAAGAAGAGTTTGTCCTGGATGATGCCCACCACGATGATCATCGCCAGTATGGCGAAGACCTTATCGGGACGGGCGGCACGGCTGGCGGTGTAGCACAGCGCACCGATGCCACCTTGGGTTTTATTCACCACCTCTGCGATGATGATGTAGGTCCATGAGATGGCAACGATGACGCGGATGTCGTCCGAGATTCTGGACAACGCGCCCGGTATGAATACGCTCTTCACTGTCTGCCACTTACTGGCGCCGAGTGTTTTGACTGTGTCGATGTAAATTTGATCGACGTCGTCAATACGCTGGATGACCATGGGTAAGAGGTAGACAATTATCCCTAAGGCGAGGAACTGCACCTTCATGTTGGTGTACATTCCAAACCAGAGGATGAATAGCCCAACCACTGCTGAGAGCGGGAGAAACCGTCCAGCGGTGATGTAGCGTTCGGTCAACGCTCGGGGGATTGGTTGGAGACCAATGCAGTAGCCAAGTGGCAGTGCTATTGCAACTGCCTCGAGGTACCCCAATATGTTGAGCATGAGACTGAAGAGCAAGTGTCGTACCAGGTTGTCCTGCGTCACGAGCTCAGCGAATGACGTAACTACCGATATAGGTGACGGTAGGAGTCTAGCCGATACCAAACCTGACGCAACCACCGCCCACCAAGTGAGGAGGATGATGACCAGGCCACTGAGTTCGATGGTAAGTCGAACTCTCGGCGGGAGCTTGCCCCGGAGGGCGAAGAGGTCAACGC
>JBGSPR010000059.1:0-3000 GCA_041738495.1 Patescibacteria group bacterium | reverse complement strand
GAAGCGGCTGATCACGGTGGTGACCGAGCGCGGGACAATCCCGCACGCGGTGAACGTGAAGTTCCGCGCAGCGCGCGTACTCTTGAAGCCAGCTCCCACTGGGTCTGGCGTCATCGCTGGTGGTGCCGCGCGCGCCGTCCTCGACCTCGCTGGCATTAAGGACATCGTGAGCAAGATGCTTGGCTCCAAGAATAAGATTAATAACGTACGCGCGGTTCTCCTTGCGTTGAGCAAGCTACAGCCCCGGAAGAAGCGCGAGACGAGCTCGTCCGCATCAACCTAGACCATGGCACACCTGCACACACTCAAGCCCAATGCTGGAAGCACAACGTCCTCGCCCCGCGTGGGACGAGGGAACGCATCTGGTCGCGGAACTTTTAGCGGGCGAGGTATTAAAGGGCAGCGCGCCCGAAGTGGCGGTCGGAAGCATGGCCGGAAGCGCGGGCTCAAGCAGATGCTCTTGCAGCTCCCCAAAACTCGCGGTTTCACCAGCATGCACGCGTCTGCTGCGGTGGTGAACGTTGGTGACCTCGGACGCTTCCCAGCGGGAGCGGTCGTCACGCCCGTACGCTTGTTGAAGCAAGGGCTCGTTCGGTCTGCAACCTACGTGAAGATTCTCGCAACGGGTACCCTCAACGTCTCTCTGGAAGTGCACGCGCACGCTTTCTCTGCCGCGGCGAAAGCCGCAATTGAGAAGGCGGGCGGGAAAGCAGTACAACTATCCGTTCCGCAGCAGCCGCTGCCAGCACGGCAGTTGGCCAAGCAGCAAGCGAAGCAATGATCGAGCGCTTCAGCCAGCTCTGGCGATCGCGTGACCTCCGCAACACGCTCATCTTCGTGCTCGCCATGTTGGTGGTGTTCCGCGTGCTCGCACACATTCCCATTCCGGGTGTAGACCCTACCGGTCTCCAGCGCGTGCTCTCGGGTAACCAGCTCCTCGGCCTCCTCAACTTGTTCTCGGGTGGAGGATTGCAGAATTTTTCCATCGTTATGCTGGGGGTGGGTCCGTACATTACGGCCTCCATCATCATGCAGCTCCTCACCATGATCGTGCCGCGGCTTGAGGCTATTCAGAAGGAGGGTGAGCAAGGGCAGAACCGCATCAACCAGTACACGCGCGTCCTCACCGTGCCCCTCGCCATCCTGCAAGGCTACAGCACGCTCATCTTCCTCAAGCGGCAAGGAGCAGCGGAAATCTTGGGGTCGCTCACGACGTTCCAAACGGTGACGGCGATTGCCGCAGTCGTTGGCGGGACGATGCTACTCATGTGGATTGGCGAAATTGTGACGGAGAAGAAGGTTGGCAACGGCATCTCCCTCCTCATCTTCGCTGGCATCATCGCCCAGCTCCCGAGCTCCGTGCAGCAGTTCATTGCTACCTACGATTCCTCCCAGCTCTTCACCGTCATCACGTACTTGGCAATCGGTGCAATTACCATCGCGGGGGTCGTGTTCGTCACTGAGGGGCAGCGGAACATACCCGTGACCTACGCGAAGCGCTTGATTGGCACGCAGTCGGTTGGCGGTGCGGGCGTGAACACCCACCTTCCGCTCCGCGTGAACCAAGCTGGCGTAATCCCGATTATCTTCGCCGTTTCCATCATCCTCGTCCCCCCGCTCATCGCGCAGTTCTTCACGACGAGTGCTATACCCTGGGTGGCGAGCACAGCGGTGTGGGTACGCGATACGTTCCAGAACCAGACCTTCTACGGGGCTGCCTACTTCATCCTCGTCGTCGCCTTCACCTACTTCTACACTGCTGTCGTCTTCCAACCCAAGAAAATTGCAGAGAACTTGCAGAAGCAGGGAGGGTTTATTCCCGGCATTCGACCCGGCGAGCCAACGGCGAGTTACCTGAGCTTCATTTCGAACCGCATCATCTTGGGTGGTGCACTCTTCCTGGGCGTCATCGCCGTGCTCCCTACGGTCATGCAGCAGGCGACGAGCGCGCAGAATTTAGCAATTGGTGGTACGAGCTTGCTCATCGTCGTTTCCGTCGTGCTAGAGAGTGTGAAGCAGGTGCAAGCGCAGCTCGTCATGCGAGACTACGAAGCATTTTACAAGTAAAGCGTGATCGATGGCTGCGTGCATGGGTGCCGAGTGAGGGACTGAGCGTTCAAGCTCAATCGTCATTCTCTACTCATGCGCACAGTACTTCCCCCACCGTAGGTGGCCTGGTATAGTACTCACGTCATCGACATGCACACGTCGCACCCCCGCCCGCTGAACCTCATACTCATAGGCCCACCCGGATCGGGGAAGGGCACGCAAGCCGAGCTCCTCGTGGAGCGTTTTGCGCTCTACCACCTCGCAACGGGTGACCTCTTTCGCGCAATACGCGCGCACGCGGGAACCGGAGACGTGCTCGCCGATGAAGTGAAAGCGCGGTACGATGCGGGTATCCCACAGCCAGACCACGTTGCCGTGGAACTCGTGGAGCGTGAGCTGGAGCGCTTGCACCGGAAGACGGGCTTCGTCTTCGATGCTTTCCCGCTCTCCGTACCGCAGGCAATAGCCCTCGAGGCAAGTAGTGCGCGTCTGGACATGCGCCCGCCGCTCGCGGTTTCCATTCAGGTATCTCGCGAGGAAGCAGTGCGACGCTTGGGCATGCGGCGGTACTGTCCGGTTGACCAGCACGTCTACCACCCCAACGATGCTGCGTACCAGCAGAACCGCTGCGAGGCGTGTGGTGGTGCGCTGCTCCAGCGCCCAGACGATACGACAGATCTGGCGAAGAAGCGGTACGACACGTACGTCGATCGCATTGCGAAGATGAAAGACTTCTACCGCGAGCACAGCCGCTTGCTCGAGGTCAACGGCGAGCAGCCGATTCAAGGTGTATTCCGGGAAATCCTCCAAGCCCTCGTACCGTACCTATGACGATTCTCACTGAAGCCGCAGACCTCGCCGCCCTTCGGGAAGGCGGGGCGATTCTGGCGCGAGCGCTCGAGCGCGTTGCACGTGCGGCGCAACCAGGGGTTACCCCGGCCGCCCTGGACG
>JBGSPR010000041.1:0-24877 GCA_041738495.1 Patescibacteria group bacterium | reverse complement strand
TGGGAGCGTAGGTGGTTGTCGCCACGTGCGGTTCTCTGCTATCCTGGAGTGTGCACCCACTCACTAGCACACACGCTATGGCACTACAAATTATCGTCGACCGAGAGAAGTGCATCTCCGCTGGGAGCTGCGTGGCTGTTGCCCCGGAAGTTTTCGAGCTCGACGCTGAGGGCAAGGCAATTGTGAAGAGCGCCACAGGCGCAACCGATGAGGTAATCCTCGATGCGGCGCGGGCGTGCCCGACGCTGGCCATCACGCTCATCGATAGCAATGGCAAACAAGTAGTGCCCTGAAGCACGTTCACCGTTAACCCAATTTGTCCTATGGCGCACGCAGTGCAGCCACTACCGTTCAGCAAGGAGCTGGATGGCATTTCGAAGAAGACGATAGAAATTCACCACGACAAGCTCTACGCTGGGTACGTGGCCAAGCGCAACGAGGTTGAAGAAGCGATAACACAAGCCGACGCGAGCAAAGCGAATCAAATTTACTCCGCGTACCGCGGTTTGAAAGAAGGCGAGACGTTCGCCGCCAACGGCATGATCCTCCACGAGGTGCACTTTAGCAACCTCGGAGGCAATGGGGATCCTGCTGGCACAAAAGTGCATGACGCGATAGTAATCACGTGGGGTACCTGGGAGAATTTTGTTGCCGCACTTAGCGCCACCGGAATGGCAGCCCGAGGCTGGGCAATTCTGGCGTACGATCCATCCGATGCAAAGCTTCACCTCTACGCCGCAGATGCACAGAATCAAGGCGGGGTATGGGGCTGCACACCGTTGCTATGCTTAGATGTGTACGAGCACGCGTACTTCATGGACGTTGGTTCGGATCGGCCGACGTACATCAAGAACTTCCTGAAGAACGTGAACTGGAAAGATGTTGATCAGCGGTATGCAGCAGTCGCCCGCTAAGCTGCACGGCGTGCGTCGGCTCTCCGTGCTACTAGGAATCGCGCTTCTTCCGTTCGTCCTCGCTGCGTGCGAGCCAGCCTCGAATGAGAATGCCAGTACTGTGGTACTCGACCTGGTCAACGAGCCGGTGAACGTGAACGGAGTTGGAGGCGCGAACGCCAACCTCCCCGGGAGCAACGTGAATACCGTAGCGAATGTGAATGCGGAGAGTCCTTCAAACACGAATGCTGCTGCAGTGTCAGTTGCCCTCACCGCGACCGGCTACGCGCCCCCGTCAGTCACGGTGAAGGTCGGCCAGGTAGTGACGTGGACGAATACCTCTGGGAGCAGCGCAACCGTGTCGTCCGACCCCCACCCGACGCACACTGACTTGCCAGAACTCGACTCGCCAACGCTTGGCAATGGTGATTCGTACAGCTTCACGTTCACGAAAGTGGGGACGTGGGGGTACCACAACCACCTCGACCCCTCGGTTGAAGGCACGGTCATCGTCCAGTAGAAGGTGCTTCACCGTTCACCGAAAGGAGGTGCTCGCTATGGCATGTGAGAACTGTGGCCACGAACACGATCCCGGAACGAAGTGCACCATGGAGGGTTGCACGTGTGAAGGGTAACCAGGAGTAATTGCTCGCTCACGTCCCGCCGTACGGCGGGACGTTTGCTATACTACGCGCATGGCTTTCGTCCTCCGTGCAAAGCGGTTTGACTTGAGTACGGGTGGGCTCCCGTACGTCGTCGTGCTTCGGAATGAAGATGGGAAGAACTTTGGGATTCGCGCTGGCGACCGTCTACTCGTTCGGGTAGACGGGAAGAAGCTCATTGCGCAAGCAGACCTCACGCACCGGCGCGTGCAACCTGGGGAAATTGGCCTCTTCCGCGAGGTCTGGCGCGAGCACCGGGTTGCCCCACGGCAAGCTGTGACGATATCCCCCCAAGCCCGCCCCGCTTCCATTGAGGCAATTAAGAAGAAGTTGCTCGGGAAGCGGCTCCGGCAGGATGACTACAACACCATCGTCCGCGATATCGTGGATGGGCACTTAGGGACGACCGAGCTGACGTACTTCGTAGCGTCGAGCTTCGTGCGGGAGTACTCCAACGACGAGCTCTTCGCGCTCACGAAGGCAATTGCGACAACCGGTGAGCAGCTACGCTTCGGTCGCAAGATCGTTGCAGACAAGCACTCGGTTGGCGGCCTCGCGGGAAACCGTACGACCATGGTGGTCGTGCCGATCATCGCGAGCCTGGGGATTTGCATACCCAAGACGTCATCCCGAGCGATTACCAGCCCTGCCGGAACGGCCGATACTATGGAAGTACTCGCACCTGTGACGCACCCAGTTGAACGTATTCGTCGTATCGTGCAGAAGCACAACGCCTGCATGGTGTGGGGTGGCGGTCTCGCGCTCGCACCGGCCGACGACCGCATCATTAAGGTGTCCCGGCCGCTCTCCCTCGAGCCGTATTCGAAGATGATTGTTTCGATCATGGCGAAGAAGGTGGCCATGGGTGTCACGCACCTCGTCATCGACATGCCGTACGGACCAACCACGAAAATACCGGACCTGGCCACTGCGCAGCGCTTGGCCGCCAAGTTTCGCTACCTCGGACGTCGCTTTGGTATCACCGTGAAGGTTGCCATGATCAAAGCGCTAGAGCCAATTGGGCGTGGCGTTGGACCCGCTCTGGAAGCGCGGGACGTGCTGCGCGTGCTGCAGCAGAAAGAGTACCGCCCACGTGACCTGGAGGAGAAGGCAATTCGCCTCGCTGGTTTGCTCGTAGAGCTCATTGGTGTTGCCCGGAAGGGGACGGGGAGCAGCGTCGTGCGGGATCAGCTCGTGAGCGGGAGAGCGTGGCGATCCATGCAGGGTATCATTCGGGCGCAGGGAGGTAACCCGAGCATCGACTCTGAGGATGTTACCCTGGGAGCCAAGCGTCTGCGCGTGGTTGCGAAGCACAGCGGAGTTGTGACGGCGGTGAACAACCGGGCAATCGACGAGCTCGCGCGCAGCTTGGGCGCGCCAGACGACAAGGTAGGCGGGCTGCACCTGAAGAAGCGCCTCGGCGATACCGTAGTCACCGGGGAAGTGCTGTACACCTGCTACGCGAGTAGCGCGAGTCGCCTCGCCCTCGCCGAAGCTGCGCTCCGTCACGTCCACGTCTTCACGGTCACCAAGCGTCGAGCCAAGTAAAAAACTGGCCATTGACCGAGTGCCCACGCATCTGCTACGCTCTGTAGTAGATTTTCCATTTTCCCTATCCTATGGCGAAACACGCAATTCCGGGGTTTGGTGAGCTGGAAACCGCCATACTTGAAGTCGTGTGGCAGAGTCACCCGATTGCCGTTCGTGACGTGCTGGGCAAGCTCAACCGTGGGTGTGCGTACACCACGGTCATGACAGTCATGCAGCGTCTCTACGACAAGGGTGTGCTTCGCCGCACGCTCGTGGACAATGCCTACCAGTACGCACCAGCGCAACCGAAAGCCGACTTCGTGCAACGAACGGTGCGCTCGACAGTCGACCAGCTCGTATCTGGTTTCGGTGATGTTGCCCTCGCGCACTTCGTGGACGCTCTCGACGACGTCGACCCCAAGCGCCTGGAGAAGCTTCGCCGTAAACTTCGGCGACATGAAGAGTAGGCGCGTCCTCATGCTCATGGGTGGGGGGAGTACGGCACTCCTCATCGGGACGAGCGTCGTGCTGGCGTTCCTCTGGCCCCACGTGAGTAGCACATTGAGCAACGCAGTGAACGCAGTGACGTACGCGTGCCAGGCGGCGTGGCAAGACCTCACCGGGGTACAAGTGGTCCTCGCTGTTTTCGGTGCAGTCACGCTCGTGAGTTTCCTCGGCTGGGTGGGGTTTACGGCGTACCGAGCCCTTCGGCTTTCCAAGCGCGTGTCGTTCACCCCGCAGGCCATTCCCGTTCGCGTTCTCTCCATTGCTGCTGATGCGGGCCTGGATGCTAGCCGTGTGACCATTATTCGCGATCACCGTGCATTTGCAATGACGGTGGGCGTACGGTGGCCAGAAGTCATCCTCACGACAGCGGCGCTTCGGACGCTTTCGTGTGCGCAGCTCCACGCAGTACTGGAGCACGAAGCGCACCACGTGCGTGAGCGGGAACCCCTGCGTCGACTTCTCCTCTCGCTCACGTTGCTCTGGGTGCCCTTCCAAAGGTTTCGTCGCCACCTTCGTGAGAATTACGTGGCCGCGTCGGAAGTTGAAGCTGATGAGCGAGTGCAGGATCAGCACACGCTGGGTGCAGCACTCCTACGGTTAGCGACGCCACCGATCGCCGCGGCAGGATTCAGCCCACTCGATGCGCGTGTTGAACGGCTGGTCAACCCAAGGTACCGACACTCTGGCCAGCTCGCGCTTCGGTACGCGTTGACTACTCTCGTCATTGCCGCTGCGCTTGTAGGATTGCTACCAAGAGGTGTCGCTGCGGTGTATGATACGCATTCCGTTTCTGCAACGTCTGCCCACCTGGAAATGTGCCGTATTGAGCATGAGCGCATGCTGCAATCACGAGAACAGACCTGTGGGAAGTTCTCGACACCGCAAACCTGCGTAACGAAGTAGTATGCGCACCCATGAAGGGCAGGTCATTCTCGACATTCAAACGGACGGCATGCACTGCCGGAGTTGTGAACTCTTGGTTGAGCAGTCTATCCAGAAGCTCCCTGGGGTAGGGCAAGTGCACGCGAATGCCGATCGCAATCGGGTGCGGGTGATCTGCGATCAACAGCACGTACCCACACCGCAACAGATTGGTGAGGCAATCAAGCCACACGGCTACAGCATTCTCACGGGGGTGGTCCAGACGGCTGACGCATCTACATTCAAGCGTCAGCAAAGCGTACAAGCAGCCGAGCACCGAGATCGCCCAACCGCTGCGCAAATTGCCGGCGCATTCACCATCGTGCTGGTCATTGGCTTCGTGCTGTCGAAAGCAGGGTTCTTGCAGTTCGATCAGGTCGTCGATGGTTCGGCAGGCTTCCTGAGTGTGCTCTTCCTTGGTTTGGTGGCGGCGAGCAGCTCCTGCGTTGCCGTTGCGGGTGGGCTCCTCCTCTCCACGGTCGAGCGGGTGAGCGATCGTTACAGCTTACTCCCGGGGAAACAGCGCTTCGTCCCCGTTGGAACATTCGTTGTCGGACGGATTGTTGGGTACACCGTATTCGGCGCGCTCATTGCCGGACTGGGCAAAGCCCTGGCACTGCCACCCTGGGCAACCGGCCTCATCACAATTGTTGCCGCGCTCTTCATGCTCGTCATGGGCCTGGATATGCTCCGCATTGCGCCAACGTGGTTGAAAGTCATCCTGCCCCGGATGCCGAAATTCATCAGTCGCAGAGTAATGCGTGGTGGGGAAGCGGCCAAGGTGAGCTACGCTACGCCGTTCACCATGGGGGCACTTACCTTCTTCTTGCCGTGTGGGTTTACCCAAGCATTACAACTGTACGTCTTGACCACGGGCAATGTGGTCGCTGGCGCGCTTACGATGCTTGCATTTTCTCTCGGTACTGCGCCAGCGCTGTTGGCGCTCGGTTGGGCTTCCAACGCGCTGAAGGGCAAGTGGGGGAAGCTCTTCTTCCGCGTCGCGGGTGCGGCGGTCATCGTCATGGGGCTCTACAACTTCAATAATGGCCTCACTATAGCGGGGTACCCTCTCTCGTTCCGTCTTGGTGATTCAACTGTAGAAACAGCTGTTACGGCTACGGTGTCTGACGATGTGGTTATTGCTGGTGGCGTGCAAGTTGTGAAAACATCGTTTACGTCATCAGGATACACGCCAGCAACGTTTACGGTTAAAGCAGGGCAACCTGTCCGCTGGGAGATTGATGGCAACGGAAATGCGGGAGGGTGCAGATCCGTATTCCAAGTTCCCGCTTTTAAGATTCAAGAGTTCATGAGTGATACGGTGACCGTCGTGGAGTTCACCCCCGATACACCCGGCACGTACTCCTTCAGCTGCAGCATGGGCATGTACCGAGGTAGCTTCACGGTTATCTAGCGGTATGCGTACCCAGTCCCTCCTGTTAAAGAATATGGATTGCGACGCGTGCGAGCGACTCGTCACGCTGACGTTATCTGATGTGCCCGGCGTTCATAAAGTCCAGGCGAACCAGCGAGAAGTTGAAGTCACCTTTGACGAGAATACGACATCGACTGATGTGCTCCACCAAGCTCTCGATGGCATAGGCCACGCTGGGTAGGGGATTGGCAAAATTTTTTTACCTGCTATAATACCCCCTGGGGGTATTAACCCACCCATACACACTATGCCACATCACGCTCACCACCAGCCTGTGTCCAGCGGCTACACCCGTCGCGCCCTCCATCGGGTGCGAATACTTCGGGGTCAGGTTGAAGGCTTAGAACGTTCCTTGGCAAAGAATGCGTACTGCGTCGATATCCTCACCCAGTCACTCGCTATCCAAGAGTCGCTCAAGAGTCTCAACGCGTACATCTTAGATCACCACCTATCCACGCACGTCGTGGAGCAAATTCACAGTGGCAAGCTTGCCCAGGTAAAAGCCGAACTCCTTCGCATCTACAAACTTTCCAACAAGAAGTAAGCACTATGGCGTTCCTCGGCATCATCCTCATCATTGCGGTCATCGGCCTGTTCGCGCTGTGGCTTCTCTTCCAACGCCGTCAGGAAGACGCTGTCGTTGGTGCGACTGGCATGCAAGAGGCGACAGTCGTCGTCAAAGGCGCGTACCAGCCGAACGTCATCACGGTGAAGGTCGGCACACCCGTCGCGCTCACCTTTGATCGCCAAGAGAACGCGGAGTGCTCGCGTTTCGTTACGATCGATGGTCTGAAGCTCCGACAGGAATTGCCGGCAAACCAGAAGACAACTATCCGTTTCACAGTAGAGAGACCCGGGGAATATTCGTTCACCTGCGACATGGGCATGTACCAAGGTCGCCTCATTGTCCGGTAACTATGGCTACGTGTGAGCTCTCGTTGAAAGGCATGCACTGCGCGAGCTGTAGCCAGCTCATTGAACGTGCGTTGCGGAAAACGAATGGCGTTGCGAGCGCCAGCGTGAATGTCGCTACAGAACGGGCCCACGTCGAGTACGATGCTGCTGCTGTTGATATCGCAACCCTAGAAGCCGCCGTGCAAAAAGTTGGCTACGGTGCGAAGGAACTGAACGCCGGTGGCGCAGACGTAGAACGGGCTGAGCGGGACAAGGATATGGCGGTGACGAAGCGAAAGTTCCTCGTTGCGCTGGTACTCTCCATTCCCGTTGCAGTGTTGAGTATGGGCATGTACGTCTGGAAGGGGATTGCAGACGTGCCCTACCGGTCTTGGCTGCAGCTCATCTTCACCATGCCGGTCATGTTCTGGTGCGGCTGGCAATTCTTCACCGGCTTCTGGGGTGCGCTGCGGGCTCGGACAGCCAACATGGACTCACTCATTGCAATTGGTACGGGCGCGGCGTTCCTGTACTCCGTCTTCGTGACGCTCGGCGTCATTGCGGGTGAACTGTACTACGAGATTGTCGCAATCCTCATTATGTTCGTGCTTCTCGGCAAGTGGCTGGAAGCGCGCGCAAAAGGCAAGGCGAGCGAGGCGATTCGCAGTTTGATGCAGCTGCAGGCGAAGACTGCCATTGTCGTTCGCAATGGGCAGGACGTGGAAGTGCCGGTTGAACAGGTGGTGGTCGGTGACGTGGTGCGCGTGAAGCCGGGTCAGAAGGTGCCCGTTGACGGTACCGTGCTGGATGGCCACAGCAGTGTGGACGAGAGTATGGTGACGGGTGAGAGTATGCCTGTAGAGAAGCAGATCGGAGACACGGTCATTGGCAGCACCATTAACAGTAGCGGAAGTTTCACGTTTATTGCTACGAAGGTGGGGAGTGAGACGTTGCTGGCGGGCATTATCACGCTGGTGGAACAGGCGCAGGCGAGCAAGGCGCCAATTCAGCGTTTCGCAGACCGAGTCTCGGCGTACTTCGTGCCGGCAGTCATTGCCATTGCGCTCATTACCTTCATCGCGTGGTACTTCCTGGTAGGGGAGCCATTTGTTGAGAGTCTGCTGAAGTTCGTCGCCGTGCTCGTCATCGCTTGTCCGTGCGCGCTGGGTTTAGCCACGCCAACCGCGATTATTACGGGCACGGGTTTGGGCGCGCAGCGGGGGATTCTCATCAAAGGTGGCGAGGCGCTCGAGGCGGCGCGGAAGATTGACGTTGTGGTGTTTGATAAGACGGGCACGCTCACGCATGGCAAGCCCGTAGTTACTGACGTTCTTTCCTTTACCCCAGTGTTGACCCAAGATGCGCTCCTCATGCTTGCAGCGGCAGTTGAGCAGCGCTCCGAACATCCACTCGCAACTGCCATAGTGAGCGGCGCGAAAGAGAGAAAACTCACCGTGCCCGAACCGCAGAACTTCCAGAGCCTTACTGGGAAAGGAGTATCCGCTATCGTGGGAGGAAGGAAGACCCTGCTCGGCAACCGTGCACTCATGGCAGATGCAAACGTTGCACTCAGTGGTCATAGTAGCGAGCTTGAAGCACTCGAGCACCAAGGGAAAACCGTCATGCTCGTTGCCGTAGATGGCACATTCACTGGCATCGTTGCCGTAGCCGACACCGTGAAGCAGTCGTCGAAGCAAGCAGTTGAGGCGCTTCAGCGCATTGGCATTCACTCGGTGATGATTACTGGTGATAACGAAAGTACAGCAGAGGCTATTGCTCAACAGGTTGGCATTGGTGAGGTTCGCGCTCAGGTATTACCGCAGGATAAGTCCGCCGCGGTGCGTGATTTGCAAGCGCAGGGGAAGCGCGTAGCGTTTGTTGGTGATGGCATTAACGATGCACCAGCTCTGGCGCAAGCAGACCTCGGCATTGCGATTGGTAGCGGCACGGACGTTGCGCTAGAAACAGGTCAAATTGTCCTCGTCCGGGATGACCTCATGGATGTCGTGCGTGCCTTAACCTTGGCGCGAAAGACTTTTCGGAAAATTGTTCAAAACCTCTTCTGGGCACTCTTCTACAACGTCGCCGGTATTCCCATTGCTGCCGGTGTGTTCGCCGGCATTGGTCTCACACTCCGGCCAGAGCTCGCCGGCTTGGCTATGGCGCTCTCGAGCGTATCGGTCGTGGGGAATTCCCTCACCCTCAAGCGAGCGAAACTCGCCTGAGCGGCCATTGACAAAATTCGCCTTTCCGGTATACTCACTCACGTAAGATTTTCGTCAGCGTGTATCCCAAAACCTGCCCCGTTTCCGGGTTGCAGTATAGCCGCTACCAGCGCTATAGGAGGACTGCCAGACGAGAAGAGGTCGACTTACATTCTCGTTTTTTAGCATAGAGACTTGAAAACAATGGCAAAGAAACTCTACGTCGGTGGTCTGCCGTACTCGACAACCCAGGAAGAGCTTGGCGAAGCATTCGCCCAGGCCGGGAAAGTTGATTCGGCAATTATCATCTCCGACAAGATGTCTGGTCGCTCGAAGGGCTTCGGTTTCGTGGAAATGTCCACGGATGAGGAAGCTCAGAAGGCGATTGAGATGTTCAACGGCAAGGACTTCGGTGGCCGCACGCTGACTGTAAACGAAGCGCGCCCCATGGAGCCTCGCGCCCCGCGCGGCAATGGTGGATTCGGCGGCGGGAACCGCAGCTGGTAAGCATTCTAGGAGAATCAAGAACCAGTCCCGCACCAGCGGGGCTGGTTTTTTTGTTGTGCTAGACTACGCGTATGGCAGAGGAGGAAGCACAACCAATCCCACCAGGCGAGCAGAAGCACTGGTTCAAGCCCATGCTCCTCTTGCTCGCGCTCTTCCTCGTCGCGTTCATCGTGACCGTCATCGTGGTTGACGCGCGGCGCGCGAAGGAGGGCACGGATACTGTTGCGTCACTTACCGCGGGGAGCGATGCTCAGGCGAGTGTTGGCGCGCTCCCGAGCGTGAATCGGTCCGTCAACCCGCAACTCGAAACACCTGACGATCCGTCGATTGGTCCTGCTGGCGCGCCCGTGGTCGTCGTTGCCTTCGTGGACTTCCAGTGCCCGTACTGTCAGCAAATGTTCACGGTGTTCCGGGAGCTCGCCGCTGCGTACAGCACGCGCGTGCGATTCATCGTGCGTGATTTTCCGGTTACCCAGCTCCACCCCGAAGCGCAGGCAGCAGCTGAAGCCGCGGCGTGCGCGCATGCGTTGGGTGGGAACGACAAGTTCTGGGCGTACCACGACAAGCTCTACCTCAACCAGGAGTCACTTGGCGCACCGGCGTACGCAGCGCTCGCTCTCCAGGTAGGTCTGGATGGTGATGACTTCACGAGGTGTGTAGAGAGTGGCCAGACGACGCAAGAGGTGAACGCAGACTTCCTCGACGGCATTGCCTTGGGTGTGACCGGCACGCCAACCTTCTTCTTCAATGGGTACCGCGTGCAGGGGGTGATTGCAAAGGAGAAGTTCGCACGGGTACTCGACCTCCTCCTCACCGGGGAGTAGGCGCGCTGTGGTATACTACGCACATGCTTGTCCTGGGAGCTGATCACGCTGGCTTTGCTCTGAAGGAGTACCTCACGCGCGCGCTGGCGAAGCGCGGTATTCCAGTGGAAGACCTCGGACCCGCTCGCCTCGTTGCGGGCGACGACTACCCACTCGTTGCTGCTGCAGTATCCCGCCGGGTTCGTCGAACCACCGGGAGCTTTGGCATCCTCGCGTGTGGGAGTGGCATTGGCATGTCCGTCGTTGCGAACAAGCACGCAGGGATTCGAGCCGCGCTCGCCTGGAACGAACGCGTGGCAGCGCGGAGTAGGCAGGAAGAAGATGCGAACATCCTCGTGCTCCCCGCGAACTTCCTCTCCCGGGCTGCTGCACTGCGCATCGTCGACGTGTGGCTGCGCACGCCGTTCCGCCGCATCGCGCGCTACCGACGTCGACTTGGAGAAATTGCGCGCATCGAGCACACTTCCTAGAACCCCATGCACGTCACTCCAGCTATCCTCGAAACCGACCCCGCCGAGCTCAAGCGCAAGGTCGAACTCATCGAATCGCACGTCGACCTCGTGCAAATTGATGTTGGCGACGGGCAGTTCATTCCTACGGTAACCGTCCTACCTCGCGCCCTCGGGGAGTTTCGGCCGCTCACTGCCTTCGAGGTGCACCTCATGGTGAAGCGTCCCGATCGATTCATCGCAGACTGGGTGCACCTTGGTGCGACCAAGGCAATCTTCCACGTTGAAGCCGAGGGTGACCTCGAGCGGTTCATCGCGCAGTGCCGGGATTTAGACTGCGACGTAGCGGTGGCGCGGAATCCGGGGACTTCTCTTGAAGTACTCCAGCCCTTCCTCGACTTGGTTGACGAGGTCATGTTCCTCACCATTGAGCCAGGCGCCCAAGGCAAGCCGTTCCTCCCGGAGGTCGTGAAGGACATTCAGGAGTTCCACAAAGCCTTCCCGAGCGTTGTGCTCGCCGTTGATGGCGGCGTGAGCGCCCAGAATTGCGCCACGTTGCAGGCAGCAGGTGTGCAGCGCGTGTGCGTTGGGTCCACCCTGTGGAAGAGCGCTGATCCCGTTGCGACACTCACGTCGCTCACCAATTGCCCATGAGCACGCCCACCCTCGACGTCATCTCTTTCGGGAGCGCCACGCAAGACGTGTACCTCTTCGCTCCAAGCCTCCGTGCTACGCGTGACGCGCGCTCGTCGACGGGCGCGTCGCTTCGCATTCCCGCTGGTGCGAAGGTTGAAGTGGATCGCCTCCTCGTTGAAGTGGGAGGTGGTGCGACGAACGTGGCTGCCACGTTCCAGCGTCTCGGCTTGCGCACAGCCTGCGTGTGCAAAGTTGGTACGGATGCCGCTGGTGATCACGTCCTGCGCGTCCTCCGGGAACTTTCCATCGACACGCGCTTCGTGGTTCGTGACCACGACGACCCGACGGCAACGTCCGTACTCTTCTTGCACAACGGCGGGGAGCGTACGGCTCTGGTGAGTCGGGGAGCGAGCGCAGACTTGACGACGCGCATGGTTCCCTGGAAGCGCGTGCGCGCTCGCTGGTTCTACGTTTCTTCGCTCGGCGGGAACCTCCAGCTCCTACGCCGAATTTTCGCGCACGCCCGCCGGATTGGCGCGCAGGTCGCGGTGAATCCTGGCAAGACCGAGTTACGCCAGCCGAGTGCACGTACACTCCTGAAGAGTGCCGATGTTCTCCTCCTCAACCGTGAGGAAGCAGAGCTGTTCTTCCGCCGGAAAGGGGCGCGCGTACTTCCCGCGGTGGCAGCCTGGCGGAAGGGGATGGTGGTGATCACCGATGCCGCTCGGGGGTCTACTGTGGTGAGTGCTGGGGGTGCCTGGCGCATGCGCATCACACCCGTGCGAGCGCTGGATAGCACTGGCGCCGGCGACGCCTACGGCTCGGGCTTCGTTGCCGCGCTCTGCCGTCGACCGAACGACATTCCTGCCGCTCTTCGGCTGGGGTCAATCAACAGTGCATCCGTGGTCCAGCAGGTGGGCGCGAAGCACGGTATTGTAGCGCGACGGCTTCCGCGCGGCCCGTGGATGCGCGTCCAGCGCGTGCGTACTTAGGGATTGCGGGGTTCTACAGGGTGTAGTAGAATTAGCCTACATTCTCACCTTAGCGTACGCGAGCGTATGGATAACCAGCATTGGCAGCAAGCCCCCGCAGGCGATCAGCCGCAGAGTATTTTCAGTGCACCGCCGAAAACCACCTTTGCCCTTGGGGTAATGGTTGGGGTGAGTGCGATAAGCCTCTTCGGTTTCATCTGGTCATTCTCCTCGTACCGGAAAGCGGTAGAAGGGGAAACCCCGAAGGTCGCCGCAACGAATACGAACACCGCTGCAGCCGTCCCAACCGATACCGCGCCCACCGGACCAATTGACGTGACCGTTGGTAAGGATGACTGGGTTCTGGGAAAGGACGACGCAAAAGTGACACTCGTCGAATTTAGTGATTTCGAGTGCCCGTACTGCTCGAGTTTCAAGTCGGTCATTGACCAGGTGCGGCAAGCCTACCCGGATGACGTGCGCGTCGTGTACAAGCACTACCCGCTCAGCACCATCCACCCCAACGCGCAGAAGGCTGGAGAAGCTGCGGAGTGTGCGGGTGACCAGGGGAAATTCTGGGAAATGCACGACAAGCTCTTCGCGAACAACACCACGCTCACCGTCGCTAACTACAAGACGTGGGCGAAGGAGTTGGGTTTGAGCGAGTCGAAGTTCGCTTCGTGCTTGGATGGCGGCGAGAAAGCGGACGACGTCGCTGCTGACCAATCGTACGGCGACTCCATAGGTGTTGCTGGTACGCCAACGAGCTACGTGAATGGGAACATCGTATCAGGAGCCCAGAGCTACGATTACGTGAAGAACCTCATCGACCAGGAGCTCGCGAAATCCTAGCACCTTCTATGTTCGGGTGGCTCACGCACACCCCGCCGGATCCCGTATGGTTTACCCTTGGCGGGTTTTCGGTGCGCTGGTACGGCGTCCTCCTCGCAGCTGGCTTGCTCAGTGGCGTTTTGCTCGCCCAGCGACTTGCGAAGCGTTCTGGTATACACCCCGAGCGCGTCACTGACCTCGCCCTCGTTACGGCTGGCGCAGCAATCGTGGGCGCTCGCTTGGTTCACGTCTTGGACGAATGGGGGTACTACCGGAACCACCTCGGCGAGAGCGTGCAGTTTTGGAATGGCGGTCTCGCCTTCCACGGTGTCCTCCTCGGTGGTCTCCTCGCCCTCTGGGCCTTCAGCCGTTGGCAGAAGATAACTACCTTCGTCCTCCTGGATTTCTGCTTCCCCGCCCTGGCGTTGGGACAAGTGATTGGTCGGTGGGGGAATTGGCTGAATCAAGAACTCTACGGAGCGCCCACCGCACTGCCCTGGGGGATCCCCATCGATGCAGCGCACCGCGCTGCTGGGTACGAAGCGGTCACGCACTTCCACCCGCTCTTCCTCTACGAGTCTGCAGGGAACGCGCTCGTCCTCGCCGTGCTCCTCCTGGTGTGGCGTTGGCGAGGGCGTCGGCTCGGTGATGTAGCCGCGGTGTACCTCATTCTCTCACCGCTCCTTCGCTTCAGCTTAGACTTCCTCCGACTCCACCAGCCAATGATTGGTCCGCTCACGAACGCGCAGGTATTCAGCCTCCCGCTCATCGCCGCCGGCATCGCCCTCCTCGCAACGCGAGGGCGCCGGGTAACGCACGCATGACTATGCCACGCACGCACTTCCGTTGGGGACTCTGGGGTTCGCTCGTTGGACTCCTCGCCGTTGGTGGGGCAGTTGTCGCCTTCACCCGCGGACCTTCAGTAACCTACGATAACCCCACGAGCCCTCGACCCGTGAAGGGGAAGTCCGGCGCTGCGGTTGTCGTGCAAGAGTTTAGTGATTTCCAATGCCCAGCGTGCGCAGCAACTGCGCCCTTCCTCAACGACCTCGTGGAACGGTACGCGTCTGACATTGAGCTTGCATTCAAGCATTTCCCGCTCACCCAAATTCACGCGAACGCCTACAACGCCGCGCTTGCGAGCGAGTGCGCGAACGACCAAGGGAAGTTCTGGGAGTACCACGACGTGCTGTTTGCCAATCAATCGGCGCTGGGGGTGAGCGACCTGAAGCAGTACGCAGCTGACCTAGGGATGCAGGCCGAAACATTTGCTGCGTGCCTCGATACGCGCGCCGAGAAGTCCATTGTTGATGCGGATGTTGCCGAAGCCAGCCAGAAACAGGTTCCTGGTACGCCAACCTTCTTCGTCAACGGTACGATGACGGATACGAGCGGGTTGGAGAACGCAATCAAGAGCGCTCTCGGAGGCGCCGTGCAGGGACCGGTTCGCTAGCGGGTGGAGACGAAGAGCAGGACGCCCGCGAGTACAGCTTGCAGGGCGAGGCCGGTCTTGAAGGTGAGGCGCTTCTCGACGTACGCGTGGAACCAGCGGTGCAGGCGTTCGTGGTGGTTGAAGAAGCTCTCCAACCGGGTAATGTCCTGGATAATTTTTCGTGCGTTCGGGAAGTGGCGCATGAGGAAGTTCCGGTACGCGTCGTAGAATGCCCAGATGAGGTCTGGCAGCACCGCGCCGATGATAGCGGCGAGGGCAACGTTCGGGAGTGGCCAGTCGCCGGTCACGTGCACCGTGAAGACGAACAGCGCGAAGAACGCCGCGTCCGTGAGGAAGGTGAGGGCGAAGCGTCGGATAAACTTCTCCTTCACCCAGGCGCCAAGTCGTTCGTCACCGTGCGGGATCATGTCCAGGATGTAGTGGGAGAGCAGGCCTAAGCCAAACGCGACCGGCACGCTGTGAACGTGCTGGCTAACGATGATACCCGCGAGGGCGTGGGTCGAGAGGAACATGCTACTAGTGAGGGTAGCCGCTTTTCCTGCACGCGTCAAAACGGTTGACAGCCAAGCCCGCTTTGCGTATGCTAGGCACGCTCTCGTGCAGCAGATTTTCGTTCGCAGAGCACTACGCGGGATGGAGCAGTAGCAGCTCGCCGGGCTCATAATCCGGAGGTCGGGGGTGCAAATCCCCCTCCCGCACCCAACGTGAGGTTTCGGTAGCACCGTGACCGCGCGACACCAGGAGAAGCCGTAGAGCCAGTGCCAGTACGCGAGATGGTATCCTGGCTGTGCGGCTTCTGTCGTATGAAACTATGGCGGGGTAGCTCAGTTGGTTAGAGCGGAGGACTCATAAGCCTCAGGTCGCCGGTTCAACTCCGGCCCCCGCTACCAGCCGGGATGGCGGAACTGGTAGACGCACAGGACTCAAAATCCTGCGATCGCAAGGTCATGAGAGTTCGATTCTCTCTCCCGGCACCAGCTCGTTTCTCACGTCGGGCTTCGTTTTGCCGTGACCGGCAAAAGCTGCGCCCTTCGTGAGAAGCCTCGCTTAGCCCCCAAACATTCGTACTCCTTCGCTTCGCTCAGTCTGTGCCAAATGTTTGGGGGCTCCAGAGAGAATCGAACGGGTGCGACCCACTGGGGTGAATGCGACCACAGAAGCATTCACCAGGCCCGCAGGGACGATTCTCTCTCCCACCGTACGCTCATCTTCGTAGGGCTTTTGACGTTCACGAGTTTTTCCTGTAGAGCATGAAGTACAAACAAAAGGAGTTCACCATGAGCCCGAGAACCGCAGATGAGCTCATCGCGCTGGCGTGCGATGTGGAGGTATCCGATAGCGAATTCTGCGATGCTTTCCTGCACTTTGTCCCGGATAGCAGCGATGGGTACGAACGACTCGTGTACACCATAGCGCTCCACCGAGCAACCTGCTACTACAGCCTCGGTATCGACGCGGGTGTCGTAGAGCGCACGCTTGCCGTCCTCGCCCAGGTTCGCACGCACCTTCGAAAGAATGCCTCGTGAGTACTCGCACGAGGCATTTCCTTCTGCGACGGAATGTGAAATCCTGCTATACTACCCGTACCTATGGCACGCGTCATTGCGGTGGTGAACCAGAAAGGTGGAGTAGGGAAGACCACCACGGCTATTAACCTGGCTGCTGAGCTTGCAGCATTGGGTAAGTTTGTCTTGCTCGTCGACGTTGACCCGCAGGGGAACGCCTCGTCGGGGATCGGCCTGGATCACCGAACGCTCGCGCACGGCGTGTACCACGCAATCATCGGGCAGAAGTCTTTCCGCGATATCGTACAGCAAACGTCGGTTGATGGTTTGAAGGCCGCACCGGCAACCCTCGATCTCGCTGGTGCCAACGTTGAGCTCGTTCCCTTGGAGCGGCGCGAGCACAAACTGCGGGAAGCCCTCCACGAAGTGCGGCACGACTTTGACTACATTCTCATCGACTGCCCGCCGAGCTTGGGGTTACTCACGGTGAACGGCCTCGTGGCGGCTGAGGAAATTCTCATTCCCGTGCAGACCGAGTACTACGCTCTGGAGGGGTTGGGGCAGCTCGTGGAGACCATCGACCTCATCCGCCAGCACCTGCAACCCGGGCTCACGGTTCTCGGCGCGGTGATGACAATGTACGACGAGCGCAACAAGCTCTCGCAAGCCGTGTTCAACGAGCTCTACCAGTACTTCCCCAACAAAATTTTCCGAACGGTCATCCCGCGTAACGTGAAGCTCGCCGAAGCCCCGAGCCACGGGAAAGCTATCCGCCACTTCGACAAAGGCAGCAAGGGTGCGAGAGCGTACGAGAAGTTGGCACTGGAGATTGTGGAAACCGAAGCTGCACCGCGCTAAACTACACCTATGGCAAATACCACTCTCGGTCGTGGCCTCTCCTCGCTCATTCCTGGTGCCTCGAACGCGAACTACTGGAGCGGCGATGCATCGAGGAAGTCTGGCGAACGCGTGGAGCGCATTCCGGTTTCACGCATCGTTGTGAATCCCCACCAACCCCGGGAGCGCTTCGAGCGGCAGGGGATGGAGGATCTCGTCTCGTCCATTAAAGAGCACGGTATTCTGCAACCGCTCGTGCTCACCGAGACGCCGCGAGGCTACGAGCTCATTGCCGGTGAGCGCCGACTGCGCGCGGCGAAACTTGCGAACCTCAAAGACGTTCCAGCGATTATCCGAAGCGCGACGAATCAGCAGAAGTTGGAGCTCGCCCTCGTCGAGAATGTCCAGCGCCAAGATCTGAACGCACTGGAGCGCGCGAAGGCGTACCAACGGCTCGTGGACGAATTCTCGCTCACGCAGGACGAAGTCGCGAAGAAAGTTGGCCAGAGTCGTTCAGCGGTGGCGAACATCCTACGCCTGCTCCACCTCCCCAGTGAAATGCAGGTAGCGATTGCCGAAGGGAAATTGAGCGAGGGTCATGCCAAGGTGCTCCTCGGTATTGCCGATGTGCGAGCACGCCAGCAGCTCTTCAAGAAAATTCTCGAAGAAGGTTTGAGCGTGCGTTCGGTAGAGAGCGAGCGGAAGACCTCGGTGCGGGGGCACACCCGACGCCAAGCCGACGTGGAAACGCGGGCACGGGAAGCTCGGTTACGCGAAGCCTTGGGAACCAAAGTCGCCATCAAGCCTGCAGGCAAAGGAGGGAACATTGCCATTCACTACAGCGACGCCGAAGAGCTGGAGGGGATTGTCAGGACCATCGAAGGGCGGTAGGATTTCGCCACACACAAACCTTAACCGAAAGAAAGGATGCTTTCATGTACCTTGGAAATCTCGCGTTCACGGCACTCCTCGCTCAGGCTTCCCCGGGCGCTATTCCGCCAGACTCCGCGCAGGACTCGGACACCGTTCACCCGGTAGACACGTTGCCGGCAATCCAGCTTTCAGAGTCTGCGTTCTACGTGCAGGACACGAGCGGCGTCGACCGAGCTCGATTAGATTCATGTTACGCACTCCTGCGCACATTGCTCGAGCTAGCCGTGAAGAATGATTGGCGTGGGGAGTTCAGCTACGACGCGCTCGCCAAGCGCTATCCAAAGGTGAAGCAGAACCCGTGGTTCCAGCCTGCGTCGTTCCAGCTGCACCCCGGCCACGGCGCAGTGTACGTGTCGTTCATGGAGAATGAAGGTTTCTTGCCCACGATTCGCCTGGTCAACAACCCAGACACCGGTCTGCTGGAGTTTTCCTACTCCTCCTCGCAGGGCACGAGTACTGCGTGGGCGAAATCAATTCCCGTGAAGTGACCGAAACAGAAAAGACCTCCCGTTGCTCTCGGAGGTCTTTTTACTTCTTCCCGCGGCGTCGTTTCTTTGGTTTTCCTTCCCGTTCGGCCATGAGTTCCACCGCTTGCTCAATTGTGACCGACTCTGGGGCTGTACCCCTGGGTAGTGAGGCGTGCGTTTTCCCATCGCTCACGTAGGGGCCGTAGCGTCCATCCAGAACCTTCACCAACTTTCCTGTCTTCGGGTGGCTGCCGAGCTCCTTCAGCGTTCGGCCGCCACTGCGGCGGCTCGCCTGCTTTGGCTGTGCGAGGAGCTCTAGTGCCTTCGCTTCCGTAATGGTCAGCGGTGATTCTCCTTCGGGGATGCTGCGCGTGTCGGTGCCAGCTTTAATGTACGGGCCGAATTTTCCATTCGCCGCCAGGATGGGCTCGCCCGCCGCAGTCTTCCCAATCGTCCGGGGGAGGGAGAGGAGCTGAAGAGCTTGGTCGAGCGTGAGCGTTTCTGCAGACATGCCCGTGAGTAAGGAAGCAGATTTCAATCTTTCAACCACCTTCTTCGCGCCGCGCTTCTTTTTTGGCTTGTCCTCTGCTTCTTCCTTCTTCTTCTCCCCCAGCTGCACGTACGTGCCGAAGCGACCGGTTTTCAGGAACACTCCCAAGCCGGTGGTTGGGTCTATCCCAAGAGGTTTCGCTTCGGGGAGAGGTGCGTGGTTGCCATCGCGATCGAGGTTGATAGTATTCTTGCAGTCCGGGTAGCCGGTGCAGGCCAGGAACTTGCCAAAGCGACCGAACTTCTCCACCATAGGCTTGCCGCACTTCTCGCAGACCTGGTCGGTGGCTTTTTCGGTAATGTCCTTGCGGGAAATTTCCGCGTCCTTGGCCAAGAGGTTCGCGTGGAACGTATCGTAGAATGCGTGCAGGACGGGTTGCCATCGTGCCTTCCCCTCCGCAATGTCGTCGAACTGCTGCTCCATGTTCGCTGTGAATTTGTAGTCCACGATTTCGGGGAAGTGCTTCACCAGGAGGTCGATGACCAGGTAAGCGACGTCCGTGGGTTTGAGCTTGCGCTCATCCCGCTCTACGTAGCCGCGGTCTATGATCGTCGTAATGGTCGGCGCGTAGGTTGACGGTCGGCCAATGCCGTGCTCCTCAAGTGCTTTCACGATACTGGCATCGGAGTATCGCGGTGGCGGTTCCGTGAAGTGCTGCACGCCCTTCACATCTTTGGCTTCTACTGTGTCACCAGTTTTCAAAGGGGGGAGGAGGTTCTCCTTCGCGCCATCCGGGTACACTTTCAAGAAGCCGGGGAAGCGAATGGTAGCACCGGTAGCACGGAACACTGCGCTGTCGACGCTCGCGCCAACATCCACGCTGGTCTGGTCGATGAGGGCTTCTGGCATCTGCGAAGCGACGGCGCGATTCCAGATGAGTTCGTAGATCTTCGCTTGGTCAGGATCCAAGTGGGTGCGGATGCTGTCGGGCGTGAGCGTGACGTCGGTCGGACGGATGGCCTCGTGCGCTTCTTGCGCGCCCTTCGCACTCGTTTTGAAGCGACGGCCATTGGGGAGTGCGTAGTCTGAGCCAAACGTTTTCCCGAGGAAGCTCCTCGCCTCGTTCACGAATTTGTCCGCGAGGTTCAGTGAATCGGTACGCATGTAGGTAATTAACCCCGTCTGGCCCTTCCCACCCAGGTGCACACCTTCGTAGAGTTGCTGGGCAATGCGCATGGTGCGATTTGCGGAAAGTCCTAGGCGACGGTTCGCATCCATTTGCAGGGTCGAGGTTGTGAAGGGCGGGGCGGGTGAACGCTTGGTGGTCTTCAGCTGGACATCCGCAATGGTGTACGTAGCGTTCTTGAGTTTCTCCAGGAGCTTGTCCGCATCAGCCTTCGTGCCAATGGCAAATTTGTCTAGACTCTTCCCAGCCAGCTTGAGAAGTTTCGCTTCGAATGTGTCGTCACCGTGCTCGAACACACCTTCGATAGTCCAGTACTCTTGCGGCGTGAAGGCTTGGATCTCGCGCTCGCGCTCTACAATGAGCCGGACTGCTACGGACTGCACGCGGCCAGCCGAGAGCCCGCGCCGCACTTTGCGCCACAGGAATGGGGAGAGCTCGTAGCCCACAAGTCGGTCAAGAATCCGCCGAGCCTGTTGGGCATCCACGCGTTTGATGTCCAGCGGGCGGGGATTGGCTAAGGCATGGTCGATTGCCTCTTTGGTAATTTCGTGGAAGACAATGCGCTGCACCTTGGTATCCGGGATCTTCAAGAGTTCGGCGAGGTGCCAGGAAATCGCTTCGCCTTCGCGGTCTTCGTCAGTCGCGAAGTACACTTTACCCGTGGATGTAGCGAGTTTTTTGAGCTTAGCCACAGTAGCTTTGTCATCACCATCAACGACGTACTCGGGTTGGAAGTCCTTCTCCGTATCCACACCCATTTTGCTCTTCGGCAAATCGCGGATGTGCCCGAATGACGGTTCCACGCTAAATTCTTTGCCGAGGAAGCGGCTAATGGTTTTGGCTTTGGTGGGGGATTCGACGATGACGAGTGCTTTCGCCATGAGTTAGTTTCGTGTGTAGTGCATGCCACCGATGTGGCGGACGTGGCCCTGCAACTCCAAGACTGCGAGCGTTGCGGTAATCACGCTTGGGTCACAATCGCACAGGCCAGCGAGTTCGTCAACATGCACAGGAGTACTCGAGAGGTGGAGCAAGATACTTTTCTCTTCGGGCGTGTTTCCTTCGAACGCTGGCGTTGCTGTAACGTTGCCCGTATTCGGTTGGAGATTGAGGGCGGTGAGCACGTCGCTTGCGCAGGTCACGAGTTGGGCACCTAGGCGGATGAATTTATTCGTGCCCGCGCTCGTCTCTCGGGTGATGTCGCCCGGAACGCAGAACACGTCGCGGTTCTCGTCGAGTGCGAGCTTCGCCGTGAGCAAGGCGCCTGATTTCTCGCCCGCTTCTACCACCAGGGTGCCGGCGCACATGCCAGCGACGATGCGATTTCGCTGGGGGAAGTTGTAGGACTGCGGTCCTGTGCCGAGTGGAAATTCGCTAATGAGTGCCCCACCTTTTTGGACAATGCGCTCAGCTAATCCAGCGTGTTGCGGTGGGTACGTTTGATCCAAGCCTGTGCCGACCACTGCGTAGGTTCGCCCGCCAGCGGCGAGCGCGGCTTCATGCGCTAGGCCATCAATGCCGAGTGCCAGGCCAGAGACAATGCCAAGCCCGGAGTGCACGAGGGGTTCTACCAAGCGGGCAGTCGTTGTCTTCCCGTACTCTGTTGCAACGCGCGTGCCAACAACTGCCACCAGGATGTGGTTGGCACGGGGGAGCGTGCCCCGGTAGAACAGCACGGCGGGGGCATTGTGCGATTCTCTCAGGAGCGGCGGGTAGTTGTCGTCTACGATGGTCACGACGTTGATGCCAGCAGAGGTGAGCCGAGTCCAGTTCTCCTGGGGGTCCAGCGTTCGTCGACCTGCCAGCAGAGGAGCGAGCGCGTGCTCGTCTCGCTGCAGGGCAGCGCTCACCTGGCTATCACTCGCACGCCAGGCGCGCGCGAGTTCGCCAAATGTCTCCCGCAGCAAGCCAATGCGTCGCGGACTGATCTGCGGCACGCTCGCCCACGCTGCCCAGGCAATGCGTTCGCTTTCGGAAAGTGATTGTGCGTCGGCCATCAATGGCCGGTAGGCTAGCACGGGTCGTAGGGAACGTGTCAAATTCCTCCATTGACATCGTGCATCCCGCGTGCTACCGTACGCGGTTAGAAAACGCTGAACAACGGAGGCACATTGGCAAAGCAAAAGCAGAGGTACGAGCTGCAAGACCGCGATGGGAATGTCATCGCGACAACCCATGCATTCTCGGAGAAGCAAGCCTACCGCAATTTCCTCATCCGAGGAGAACCGGTGGAGTCTGAACTCTTCCACATTGCTGGAGGAAACACCCACACTACTGCACCCGTTGTGCAGCAGTCCGATCTCTTTCGAAGGCGCCCTTAAGTGGACGCCTTCTTCTTTTTTCGTTCTCTTTTTGGTTTCTCTTGTATGGGCGCGTTGGCACCCTTCTCAAACACCGCGATAATTTTCTTCAACGTGGCGAGCCAGTCCTTGCCCAGGTGCGGTTTGTCAATCTTTAGCTGGTCCGGTGCCAGCTGCCAGCCTTCAGCGATGTCGAAGAGTGGCTTGAGTCGTGCCACGTCGATAGGTCGCAGGAACCGAATGATGAGTCGCTCGTTGGGCCCCAGGCGCACGAGCTGGATGTTGGTGATGTCCGTCTTCTGCGCGAGGAGCTTGAGTTCCAACAGCTTGAACAGCGACTCCAGGGATGGAGGAGCGACGCGGTCTTTCACGAGTTGGTCGTGGTAGTGCCAGAGTTCGCCGGTGCTGGCCATGTTCGCTAGGTCTTGGTAGATGCGCAAGCGGTTACGTTCGTCTGGTTCGAAGTCCTGCGGGATACCCACGGAGAGGGGTAGATCGATGGTGACGTCGTGCGTGCTCGGCATAGCTGCACCGGTTTTGAGTTCGGTAATTTCCTGGGCGAGCAGACGCGTGTACAAGCCAAGGCCGAGGGCGGCGACGTGTCCGTGCTGCTGGTTGCCCAGAATGTTGCCCGTGCCGCGAATTTCCAAGTCCCGCAGCGCAACTTGCATGCCCGAGCCGAGCGCCTTCGCTTCCTCCAAACCTACGAGGCGCTGCTTCGCATCATCCGTGAGTTTCTGGCTGTGGTAGAGGAAGTAGGCGTAGGCCTGGCGGTTGCCCCGACCAATGCGGCCGCGTAGCTGGTAGAGCTGGGAGAGCCCGAACTTCGGTGCCTGGTCCACGATGAGCGTATTCACGTTGGGGAGGTCTAGTCCATTCTCGATGATGGTAGAGCAGACGAGGATATCCAGTTCGTACGCGTCGAACTTGTGCATGACGTCTGCGAGGTCGTCTTCGGGAAGCTGCCCGTGCGCAACGCCAATGCGCGCTTTGGGGAAGAGCTGCTGGAGCTCGCGTGCCTTTTCATGAATCGTCTCCACGTTGTTGTAGAGGTAGTAGGCTTGCCCCTGGCGACCGAACTCGCGGTTGAGCGCTTCGGTGATGAGGTCGTCGGAGAACGGGGCAATCGTCGTTTCAATTGGCTGCCGTCCCTCGGGCGGCGTTTCGATCATGCTCACATCTCGCAAGTTCGAGAGCACGAAGTTCAGCGTGCGCGGGATAGGCGTGGCGCTCATGGTGAGTACGTGGGCTTGCAGGCGGAACTGCTTGAGGCGCTCTTTCTGGCTCACGCCGAAGCGCTGCTCCTCGTCGATGATGATGAGCCCGAGGTGAGGGAAGCGAACGTCATCAGAGAGTAAACGGTGGGTGCCGATGACAATCTGCACGTCGTTCGTGCCAATGCGTCGGATGGTTTCGTCCTGCTCCTTACTGGACTCGAAGCGCGAGAGGAGGCCAATCGTCGTCTTCGTGCTGGCGAGCCGCTTCACGAACGTATCGTAGTGCTGCTGGACGAGAATGGTGGTGGGCGCGAGGACCGCAACTTGGTACCCATTCGCTACGGCCTTGAGCGCAGCGCGTATGGCCACTTCTGTCTTGCCAAACCCCACATCGCCGCACACCAAGCGATCCATAGGTCGGTCACCCTGCAAGTCGGCGAAGACCTCTTCAATTGCGCGGAGTTGGTCCGGCGTCTCGTCGTAGGGGAACGCATCCGCCAGTGCTCGCTCGGCATCCGTCGTTGGCCCCATTGGTCGTACGCGGATGAGCTCGCGAGCAGCGTAGAGCTTCACTAGCTCCTTCGCCAGCTTCTGGGTGTCCTCGCGCACGCGGCGGGTTACCTGGAACCAGTTGCTGCCGTGCAGTCGGTGCAGCGGCGGGTGGCTCACCCCGATGTACTTGGAGAGCTTCTCTGCCAGTTCGACGGGAACCGAGAGCCGGTCTTTCTCCGCGTACTCGAGCACGAAGTACTCCTTCGCGACGCCGTTCACCACGTCCGTGCGCATTCCACGGTAGATGCCAATGCCGTGGTCGAGGTGGACTGCGTAGTCACCCAGTTTCAGCTCAGCGAGGAATGACGTGTCGAGGTTGCGCGAGCGGACGCTGGGCGCCTCGCGGGGGAATATTTCCCTATCGGTGAGCACCAGGAGTTTCGCCGCTTCACACCGGAAGCCAGAAATTGGCTGGTTCGGTTCCACGTGCCAGCACTCGGGGAGTGCGAGATCGTGCTCCTTCGCGAGCGCAGTGATTTGCTTCTCGCGTGCGGTGAGGATGATCGTGCGTCGCCCCTTCTGCTTCGCGAGCTTCCGCATATCCGTGACGAAGCGCTCGTACTGCCCAGCGTACAGCGGCGCGGGGCGCACATCGAGCGTCACGTCTGCGTCATTCCCACCGAAGGTGCGGACGTGGAGTGCGGGAATCCGCTGCAGCATTTTCACCGCCGCG